>PLUZ01000160.1 GCA_003162995.1 Methylocapsa sp.
TCCGCGGCGATCCTCGCCAAGACATTCCGGCTGACACCATCGGAAGCAAAGGTCGCCTGCATCATCGCTCGGGGAGCTCCTCCCGATATCGCCGCCCGCGAATTGCATATTTCCCGGGAGACGGCGCGAAATCAGTTGAAATCCGTCTTTGCCAAGACGGATACGCATCGCCAAAGCGAACTGGTCGCGCTGCTCCTGCAAGTCGAGTAACGGCGATAAACCCAAATCTCGCGGTGGAAACGGCGGGCCAAACTCGTCGCGCGTCTTCAAGCCAAGGGCGTCCGGTGTCGCCAGGGTCCGAAAGGTGACAGGTTTCTTTCCCGTCAGGGGTGACGGCCACCCCTCGGGGGTCATCCCCCATCGGAACCGTCGCCACCACCATGTTGGTAGCCGTGTCGATCACCGCATTGTTGTCGACTTCATTCGCGATGCGCTCGAAGGTGCGCGGACGGATCGAGCATGTAGTCTGGTCAGATCATCGCTGCCCCCGGGGGATGCGAAAACTTCGAACCGCGCGAACGGCGGAAGATTGCTGCCCCCTCGGGGACGCGAGAAGCTGCGACGGTATGGTGCGATGCCCGGGACGCTTCTTGGCGGCAGGTGCACGCTAAGCGGTGATCTCACGACGAAAAACGATCAGAGCCGTTATCATGAGGACAATTATTGAGGGCACAACAGACATGAGGGAATCCCCCGATTGGATTGTGCTTTCCATGATGGCCAACGACGGGTTTTGTCGCGCCAGAGATGATCATCTCAACTTTTCGTCAAAACTTCGTCAACGTCTTGTCCGACGCGTTAATGAATGGTGAATGTGGGATTGGAGCCGAGGTCGCCATCTCGAAAAGAACGATCTGATTGGGCGCCGCACTCTTGCCGATTATGGCCGCAGCTTCGTATGATCAACGTGATCAGCATTCGAGATCAGGCATTGCGATGGATTATGCAGACGAGCAGCACGGCGGCGTTGCGGAAGAAATGCCGCCGAAAATCAAAGCCGAGGAGAATCCCTGGTATTTGCTGGCGACGCTCTATGGCGTGCCTGAGCAATCGGATCGCGAGCTAAGAGAAAAGAATCGGATCGCCTGGAACCGGTACTTTGCCGCAAATTTTAATGAGGCAACACGCGCGCGACTAATTGAAGAGAAGCGGCATCCTCAGAATGAACTGAACCCGTTTCAAAGGCATGAATTGGAGGAGATAAAAGAGGCCTACTTAAAGCGCTGCGCGTCTTCGCCGAAACATTACCCCCTTCCACTCAGCAATGCTGTCATCGATTTTTCGAATGTTCAATTCGATCAAGATGTTTCTTTTGATGAATATTTGTTTCCCGATCCTGGTGTGTTTTCTTTCGATTGCACCTTTCAGGACGCGATTTTCACCGGTCGTGCCTCTTTCATGGAGACGACCTTTTTAAGTTCCGCCGAATTTCGGGGTGCGATTTTCTATGGTGACGCAAATTTCTTAGGCGCAACGTTTTCCGGCACGGCGGACTTCAGCGGTGTGAGCTTTTTACTTGGGACTACGTTCTCGTACGTGACTTTCTCCCGCGGAGCCTTTTTCGCTGGTGCAACGTTCTCCAGCGGAGCTGCCTTCCCCCGCGCGGCTTTCTACGGCGCGGCCAACTTCAACGGCGCGGCCTTTGCCGATTTCGCGAACTTCATAGGCGCAACTTTTTACGGCGGCGCTGCATTTACCGATGCGATGTTCGAGGAATCCGCCAGCTTCGACAATACGAAGATGGAATTCATGACTTCTTTCGCGGGCACGACATTTGGAGCAGTGCCTCCAACATTCTTCGGAGCCGAGCTACATCAGAACACCGTTTGGCGCGGCGTCAAATGGCACTTATCCCCCAGAATAAAGGCGAGGCTGGGCGCTACATCGACGCTTATGCGTGTCTGAAGCTAGAAATGGATCGGCTTAAGAAGCATGAGGACGAGCTCGACTTTTTCGCCTTCGAATTGCAATCCCGCCGAGTTCTGCTCGGCCGGTGGGGAAGCCCTGGGCCTCAGCGTCGCGAATGCGCTGAATGTCTTCGGTTTCCGCAGGGATTTCGGTTTAACAATTGATACTCCGCTCTCTTGGCTCGAATTGATGTCCGCCATTCAAACCATTCTCGGCACCATTCTCGTCTTCCTCTTCGGCCTCGGCATACGCAATAAATTCCGCATGAAATAAGTGAAGCCAAGAGTGCGGCGAGGCGACAGCACTAATGTTGGATGATCGGTCGCCGGTCTCGTGGCGTCTCGGCGGATTGATCCTCGCTACCTGGAGGGGTTTATCGTCGGCACCTTTGTGCCACGTGGCTATTGTGCTTCGCCACCCGCGCCGATTCGCCGGGCTATGGCTTCACCGATCCGCCCTACAATTACGATGACGAAGGTATGACATACCGCCGAGCCCTTCCTGGACGTTTTGGGCGCATATTGGTCAAATCTTGGACACGCGGTCGGATGCGGAAATGCAAATAAAAAGCCCCTGATCTGGCGATCTGGAACCAGACCAGGGGCAGCCGTGTGTTCGGAGGAATCCACGTCTGGATAAATAAGCAACATTCGAGCCAAGCTTGGTGCCGAACGCGGNNGCGTCCGGCTGACAACCGAATGGTCAAGGCCCAGCAAGCGCTGAATGTGACAAATCCCTCAAATGTGCTCGGGAGGGGTTGATGCAATGACAAGGTAAACGAGCAGACCGATTACCATGGTCGCGCCGAGCATAATTTCAAATATCATGGATAACACTCACAACTTAACGAAGGCAAACCGCCGTAACAGCAAGGGCGGTCGTGACAAGGATAAAGTCCAAAACGAAAATGGGCATTGGTTCATCCTTTTGCAATGAATTCTGATTGCGAGCGGGTCTATCGCAAAACCTCGGCCGGATCGCCCGTCGCTTCTTAGCCTCACTCCTCGTTGCCTAATATGGGACGGA
>PLUZ01000245.1 GCA_003162995.1 Methylocapsa sp.
CGCTCCTATTTCAGCAAAAGCGGCGGCTCGCTTGCCGAAACCGGTGCCGTGTCCTTCCTCTTCGATCATGTTGGCGTCATCGAGTTTCCTGCAAAGGCCGCATCGGAGGACGCCATGATGGAGGCGGCGATCGAAGCCGGAGCCGACGACGTCCAAACGAGCGGCGACAGCTACGAGGTCATCACCTCGATCGAAAGCCTACGCGAGGTTTCGCAAGCGCTCGAGTCAAAATTCGGCGAGCCGCGCAAGGCGAATTTGACTTGGAAGCCGCATAATACGATTGGCGTCGACGACGACACGGGCGAAAAGATTCTGCGCCTCGTTGGAATGCTCGAAGAGAATGACGACGTGCAAAACGTCTACGCCAATTTTGAGGTTTCCGACGCGCTGATGGCGAAGTTCGCCGGCTAGGGCAGCTCTCAGAGGTTTCGAAGCGCCGCGCCGGCCAGCCGGCCTAGAGTTCCGACTCATTCATTTGCATCCTGCTTTGACGATGGCGTTGGCTTCCTGGGCTCGGCAATGGAGATGGCTGCCCAAGTGAAGAACCGGCCCGGAATGCGAAAGTTTTGGGCCGCTCATGTGGTGGCGGGCGCTCCGCATTGCCAGCAAGGCAAAATGGAGCCAATCTGAGAGTCAAATACCGATTCGTCCGGGGAATGTCGGTTCCATGGCGTGTCAATTGATTGATCCCGATGCTCGAAAGGACGCTTTGGCAGCTGCGCAGCGGCTCAAGATGGCGCGGTCCGCGCATGCGTATGTCAGAGGCAACACCGCGCAGTTTTACGATTGGCTGCATCATCTGAAGCGAGGCCACTTGCCTGAAGGGCCGCCAATCTGGATTTGCGGGGATTGCCACGTCGGAAATCTAGGCCCGCTGGCACACTCGGACGGTCGGGTCGAGATACAGATTAGGGACCTGGATCAGACGGTGATCGGAAATCCCACTCATGACATCGTTCGCCTTGGGCTTTCATTGGCTTCCGCCGCCCGCGGTTCCGATCTTCCCGGGGTCACCACGGCACGAATCCTGGAGCAGATCATTGAGGGCTATGCCGGAGCCATGGAACCCGGCCAATCAGGGGAGGAAGGAAACGAAATCCCAGAGGAGATGCGCTTGGTTGTAAAGACAGCTACGCGCCGGTCGTGGCAGAATCTCGTGAACGAGCGGATCAAGAATACTAAGCCGACCATACCATTGGGAAAGAGGTTCTGGCCCTTGGCTGCCGACGAGCGTTCCGAAATCACGCGGCTGTTCGAAAAGGAACATGTCCGCCAACTCGCTACCATGCTGCGCTCTCGCATAGACGATGCGCCGGTGGAAATGCTTGATGCCGCCTACTGGAAAAAAGGGTGCAGTTCGCTAGGGAAGCTTCGCTATTGCGTCCTTCTTGGCGTCGGGGACAAGCAATCGGAGCTATGTTTGATGGATCTAAAGGAAGCGGTGCAAGCCGCCGCGCCGGTGGATGATTCCGCGGACATGCCTGAAGACCAGGCGCAACGGGTTGTGGAGGGCGCGCGTTATTTGTCACCCCATCTAGGAGAACGGATGCGTGCCATTCAATTGTTTGGCCGCTCGATCTTTATCCGCGAGCTTCTACCGCAGGATCTGAAGATAGAGCTCGAGACGCTTACTCGTAAGCAGGCGATGAATTTCGCTCGCTTCCTAGCCAATGTGGTTGGGAAAGCTCATGCTCGTCAGATGGACACAGACACTCGATCGAAATGGTCCAAGGAATTAAGCACGGCGCGGACCGGTGACCTTAATGCCCCTTCTTGGCTCTGGAGCAGCGTCGTCGACCTGCTAGCAATTCACGAGAAAGCATACCTGGAGCACTGTCGTCTCTACGCGCTGAACGAATCTGACTAGAGCTTGGACCCAAAAAGCTGCGGATTTTCGGGTAGGATTACGCGACAAAGATTCAATTTGAAGCGGTCACGGTCTCGTCACGCCGTGGCTTTTTGAGAGATTGTATCCTCGGTCAAGCCGCTCTTCTCCACGTCTTCTTCCGAAGCGGCCTCGATGGAGCTGCTTGCGGCGCGAATGACCGCCGCGCCGATTTCCTTGATCTTCTGACGCAAAATTTCATTTTCCTCGCGTTGCAGGAGTGCCGCCTCCGCGTCTTGCGGAGACAGCCTGTCCCGCAGCGCTGCCAGCTCCTGCGTAAGCCCATTGCACGTCCGTTGTGCCGCATCGAGCGCCTCCTGCGAGGCCGCATGGGCACTGCGCAGCCGCTCGATTTTTTCATGATAACCCGCCTCGGTAGCGCGAGTCGTTTCGGCTTGCAGCTGACGGTGGCGGATCAACTCCTTTTCCCGTTTGACAGCGGCTTCCAAAGCCTCTTCGCGATCCGCGATCCGAGCCGCCGCGGTTTTGAGGGTGACCTGATTGGCTTGATGCTGAAGCTGTAGGGTCGAAAGCTCCCCTTCCAGACGCGCGATCGTCTCGGCTTGCGCGGCTCGCGCTTGGCTGAGCAGCGCCCTATTGGTCTCAAGCGCTGTCAAGGCGCTCTTCTGCTTGGCGGCTAGCGCATCCGCTTCCCGCAACGCCGCCGTGAGCTCATGGATTTGGGTGTCCTTGCGCTCAACAAGTCCGCTCGTGTCGTAAGATTCCTTTGCTGTCGCGGCGAGCTCCACCGACGTCTCCGCCAAGGCGCGGTGAAGTGCGGCGACTTCGCCGCCGCGTTCGCTGCCTTGCCGGGAAAGGGCGAGCAAATCGGCTTCTTGAGCAGCGATGATCGCCGCCCGCTGTCCGAGTTCCACCATATCGGCGGCATGATCGCGGTTGAGATCTTCGGCTTTTTGCTCGAGCAGCCGGAGTTCGACCGCGAATTCGGCCCGCAGCAGGTCGCGCCCGGCGAGGATTTCCTCGGGCGAAAGCGGAAGCTGCATTTCGAGCCGCCGCGTGGACAATCTTATGGCGCGCCACCAAAACGCCGGGGCGATCGCGAGAGCGATAAGGCTCGCGACCAAAAACCCAAGCGCGAAGATCATTGCCTGTTCAATCACATCCAGCCGTGCCCCGCCTCGTCAAAAGAACGCCAACACTTCCTTTACGACAAATATACGCGTACCCCAAATTCTCCACCGAACCCGCTATAAGAGCAGCGCTCGGCCCCGCCGGGATTGCCGCCCCCTGTTGTCAGAAAATCTCTTGAGCATGATTCCAATACGTTGCGGATTTTGTAGATAAAATCCTACGACATATCAAATGATAGCGGCCAGGAAGGATCGACTTCACGATCTTGGCGTCTATGCAGCTGCGCCAACGGATAGGCTTGGCGTTATACTGCTTTGATGGCAAATCGGCGCGCCAAGTTTGCTTGCGCCCTGCCATGTACATTAAAGAAGTGGCGGAACTTGGTTAGCTTAAGCGGGAAAACCTATTCTGGCGACTGTTGCTTAGTGTCCGTCCGGGAAGTA
>PLUZ01000493.1 GCA_003162995.1 Methylocapsa sp.
AGATTCTTCTCGGGGGCCTGCATCCCCTGACCCTTGTAGTTTTCGGCGAGCGCCAGCAATCTCTCGGTGGCGTCCGGCCGCCGGTTGAGGACGACATCCTCGCAAGCCTCGCGCAGTTCCGGCTCGATTTCGGCGTAGACCGCAAGCTGGCCCGCGTTGACGATTCCCATATCCATGCCGGCGGCGATGGCGTGATAGAGAAAGACCGAATGCATGGCCTCGCGGACCCTCTCGTTGCCGCGAAACGAGAAGGATAGATTTGAAACGCCGCCGGAAATATGCACGAGCGGGTATTTTTTGCGAATTTGCCGCGCGGCCTCGATGAAATCGACGCCGTAATTGTTATGTTCGTCGATGCCCGTCGCGACCGGGAAAATATTCGGATCGAAGATGATGTCCTCGGGCGGAAAGCCGGCGTCTTTCGTCAGAATCTCATAGGCGCGCGAGCAAATCTCGACCCTGCGTTCGAGCGTATCGGCTTGGCCCTTTTCATCGAAGGCCATCACGACGACGGCGGCGCCATAGGCGCGCACGGCCTTGGCCTCAGCGACGAATTTCTCGATGCCGGCTTTCATCGATATGGAATTAACGATGGCCTTGCCTTGCACGCATTTAAGGCCGGCTTCGATCACCGGGAATTTCGACGAATCGATCATTGCGGGCACGCGTGCGATGTCGGGCTCGGCGGCGACAAGGTTCAAAAATTCAACCATCGCCTTTTGCGAATCGAGAAGGCCCTCGTCCATGTTGACGTCGATGATCTGGGCGCCCGCCGCGACTTGATCGCGGGCGACATCGAGCGCGGCAGAGAAATCCCCGTCCTTGATCAATTTGCGGAATTTGGCGGAGCCCGTGACATTGGTGCGCTCGCCGACGTTGACGAAGGGAATCTCGTTGTTGAGCACAAAAGGCTCCAGCCCGGACAGGCGCAGCAATGGCGCGATGTTCGGTACCTTCCGGGGCGCAACACCTTTCACACGCTCGGCGATTGCCCGGATATGTGCTGGCGTCGTACCGCAGCAGCCGCCGATGATATTGATAAGACCCGCCTCCGCGAACTCGCCTATAAGTGAAGCCATATATTCGGGGCTCTCGTCATAAAGACCAAACTCGTTCGGCAGGCCCGCATTGGGATAGGCGCAGACGAGCGTATCGGCGATCCGGGACAATTCGGCGAGATGGGCGCGCATCTCGCGGGCGCCAAGCGCGCAGTTGAGGCCGATCGTCAAGGGTTTTGCGTGACGCAACGAGTACCAGAACGCCGCCGGCGTCTGGCCGGAAAGTGTGCGGCCGGACAAATCCGTGATCGTGCCCGAAATCATGACCGGCAGGCGTTCGCCGCGCGATTCAAAAACGCTCTCGATGGCAAACAGCGCCGCCTTGGCATTCAACGTGTCGAAGATCGTCTCGACGATCAAAATATCAGCGCCGCCCTCGATGAGTGCGGCCGCCGCCTCCGCATAGGCCTCGGCCAAATCGTCGAAGCTCACCGCGCGAAAGCCAGGATTGTTGACATCGGGCGAAATCGAGGCGGTACGATTGGTTGGCCCCAAAGCGCCGGCGACAAAGCGGCAGACTCCGTCCTTTTGTTCCGCCGCGTCCGCCGCTTCGCGGGCGAGTCGCGCCGAGGCGAAATTCAGGTCGGCGACGATCGCCTCCATCCCATAATCGGCTTGCGCGATCCGTGTCGAACTGAATGTATTCGTCTCGGCGATGTCGGCGCCGGCTTCAAAATAGGCGAGATGAATGGCTCTGATCGCTTGCGGCTGTGTGAGGCTTAAGAGATCGTTGTTGCCTCGCAGATCGCGCGGCCAATCGGCGAAATGCTCGCCCCGGAAATCGGCTTCGCCGAATTTGTGCTGCTGGATCATCGTGCCCATGGCGCCGTCGAGCACCAGGATCCTCTCCAGCGCAGCCGACTGAAGGGCTTTGCGCGTTTCTTCTCCCGTAGACCTTCGTGTCATTCAGGCGGCCTCTTGTTCGAGTTTCGGGCGAAGCCCCAAAAGATGGCAGATCGCATAGACGAGATCGGCGCGGTTCATCGTGTAGAAATGAAATTCCCTGATGCCGTGATCGACGAGATCGAGAANNCTTCGCGAAATTTGCCGTTTGCTGGAAACTTTGCACCGGCACGATGCCTGGCGTGATCGGAATATCGAGTCCGCGCGCCTGCACTTTGTCGAGAAAACGCAAATAGATTTCGTTTTCGAAGAAAAACTGGGTGATCGCCCGGTTCGCTCCGGCATCAATCTTGGCTTTCAAAACATCGATATCAGCGTCGGCGGAGACACTTTCGGGGTGGCCTTCCGGATAGGTGGCCACCGAGATTTCGAAATCGGCGATCTGCCTAATTCCGGCAACCAGCGCGGCCGAATTCGCATAGCCATCCGGATGCGGGCGAAACTTCGTNNGGCGTCGATCTCTTCCCGCGCCGCCGCGACACAGGTCAGATGCGCGGCAGGCTTGATCCGCGTCTCGTTCACGATCCGCGCGACCGTCGCATGCGTGCGCTCGCGGGTCGAGCCTCCGGCGCCATAGGTCACCGAGACAAAACTTGGCCGAAGCGGCGCCAAACGTTTGATCGACTCCCAAAGGGTCGCCTCCATCGCTTCGGTCGCCGGCGGGAAAAACTCGAAGGAGACGGCGATATCGGGACAGACGGTGCGGCTCGCCCGGGGAAAGCTACAGGACTGCATCTCGTTCATGCGAATTCTCGCGTGGTTATAGGGAGAGGATCGGCGATGACCCTTTGGTCGCGGCCGAGCCAGAGCGACACGGTGAGCTGATTGGCTTCGCCGCGGCCGGGCGTAAGATCGTTCTTGGCAATCAAATCAAGGCCGGCGGCGGTCATGAAGCCTGCGATTTCCGCGGCCGCGAAGCCAAGCCGCCGGTGTGCATGCGCGCTGCGCAGCGTTTCTTCCTCGTGCGGCGCGAAATCGACGATGAGGAGGCGTCCGCCAGGCCGCAAGGCACGCGCGGCCTCGCGAACGGCACGCAAGGGATCGTCGAGATAATGCAGGACCTGATGCATGATGACGAGATCATAGCCATCCGGTTCGACCGGCGCCGCGTATATATCGCCCTGGCGCAATTGCACATTGCGCAGGCCCGCGCGTTCGATACGGTCGCGGGCGACACTCAGCATTTGCGGCGATTGATCGATGCCGGCCGCCCGCGTTGCGAGCGGCCCCAAGAGTTCGAGCATCCGGCCGGTGCCGGTGCCAAGATCAAGCAGCGTTTGGATCGGGTCCGTGCCGATGGCTTCGCGGATCGCCGCCTCGACTCTTTCCTCCGGAATATGCAAGGCACGCACCTTGTCCCAGTTCGCCGCTTGCGCCGCGAAATAGCGCGCCGCCTGAGCCGCGCGCCCCTGGCGGACCTCGTCGAGCCTGGCGCGGTCGGCGGAAAGATGCGCATCGCAAGGTGCCAGCCGTGCGACGAGATCGCGTCCAAAGGCCGCCACCGGTCCCGTTTGCGCGATCCGGAAGAAAACCCAAGACCCTTCGCGATGGCGCTCGACAAGCCCGGCTTCGACGAGGAGTTTGAGATGGCGGGATACGCGCGGCTGCGATTGGCCGAGAATGGTGACGAGTTCGCTAACAGTCAGTTCTGCCTCGGCGACGAGGGCGAGCAGCCGCAAACGCGTAGATTCACCTGCCGCGGCGGAGGCGGCGAGAATGGCATCGAAAGCTATGGAATCGGGCATGAGTTTCCTGCAAAAATCATCTGCCCTAACAATATGCAGATATATTTATATGTAAAGTTATTTTCAATGCCGACGCGCGGCAGAGTTACCGCATCCGTGTTTCCTCCTTTGAGAAATCCCGGTGAAAGGGTAAAAGCGCCGGGCACGACAAAACATACTCCCAAGGATGGAATGCCATGAAAACTCTTGCTAGCCTGATGCTCGCCGGTGCGCTTGTTTTTGCCTTCGGGCAATCCAGTTTCGCGCAGATGACCCCGCCGGCTGCCACGACGGCGCCCGCCGCTCCGAAAGCCCCGGCTACGTCCGCCGACGATGTGGCCAAGAAAGCCAAGTCCAAGGAATGTTCGGCCAAGGCCGACGCGCAAGGCTTGCATGGCAAGGCGCGCAAAGAGTTCCGCGAAAAGTGCAAGAAAAGCTGAGCAGGGCTCGCCTTTAAAAGGAGAAGAGCGAATGACTGATGCAGCAAATGCCGCCAGCGAGCTCGAAGAAAAGAGCAAGGTCATCGCTCATCTCACGCAGACCCTCGCCTTAACGAGGGAGTGCCTGGAAATCGCGCGTGCTGCTCTTGAGCGCATCGCGAATGAAAGCCGCCCGGACAAGGGCCTTATTGGGGATCGCGAGATTGCCCTTGATGCTCTTAGCCGAATCTAACTGCGGCTGCTGTCCTTGAAACGGGCAAAAATTTTGGGCATGGCCCATGACCGGTGATCTGACAGCGGACGAGATTTGCAGTTTGCTGCAGCTTGAGCCCAACGCCACCTGCGGGTTTGTGCGGGTGACGTTTGGCAGCAAACTGCCGATCGCGGTGGGCGGCTTGCCAGCGCCCTTCGCGGAAGCGCGGCCTTTGGGCTCCGCGCTCTATTTCCTGGTGACTCCAGGCGCGCCGGTGCGGCTTCACCGCATCCGCAATGATCAGCTTTATCATTATTATCTCGGTGATCCGCTGGAAGTGTTCCTGTTGCACGCCGACGGCACTACAGAGCGGGTCATCGTCGGACCAGACCTGCGCGGCGGCCAGCAGGTGCAGCTGCTCATCCCGGGCAATACGTTCCACACTGCGAGGCTGAGTGGGCAGGGCCGCTGGTTCCTGGGCGCCAGCAGCGAATGGCCGGGCGTCATTCCGGCGGATGTGGAAATCGGCAATCTCGACGAACTGGCCGGTAAATATCCCGCCGTTGCCGCCGAGCTGAGCGCCATCGCCGCGTCGGTGGAACCTGATACTTCAGTAGATAGGGAGTGAGCTTCCTTGCGTGGTTTTTTTTAAGGGAAAAAATATTTAGATTTCGGCATAAGCGAGAGGGATTATCGCGCGGCTTTACCTCATGGACCCCGCCCTGTAGAAGCAGCGCAACGCAAAGCCCGGCCCGCAGGGGCTCCCCGTCGCCAGCCAAAGATTTCACGATCGCAAACGCATGATTTTGCTCCGCTCGCTCCTTTTCCAAACGGCTTTTTATCTCACGACCGCCGTGTTCGCGATTGTTGGCCTGCCTGTTCTCTTGATGGACCGGCATAGGGTGCAGGCTTATGCAAAGTTCTGGACCGGCACTGAGGTCTGGCTGCTCGAAAAAATTTGCGGCACCAAGCTTGTGTGGCGCGGCCTCGAGAATCTGCCGCGCGGCGCGTGCCTTATTGCAGCAAAGCATCAGTCCACGCTTGAGACCATGGCGCTCACCACAAAGGGCGGGGATTTTTCCTATATTCTCAAACGCGAACTGACGGCGATCCCCATTTTCGGCTGGTATCTCAAGGGCGCCGGCCAAGTGGCCATCGACCGCGCCAAACGGGGGCAGGCATTGCCCGATCTCACCCGGCAAGTGCGCGAGGCGATGGAGCAGGGCCGCCAGATCATCATTTTTCCGGAAGGCACGCGCAAGCCTGTCGGCGCGCCACCGGAATATAAGTCAGGGGTTTCGCATCTTTATGCCGACACGGGAGAGGTCTGCGTGCCGGTCGCGTTGAACACAGGCCTCTTCTGGCCGCGCCATAGTCTTTCGATCCATCCCGGCACAGTCACGATCGCTTTTCTCCAGCCGATCGAACCCGGCCTCGACAAGCAGCGTTTCCTGCAGCTTCTAGAAAGCCGGATCGAGGCGGCGACAGCGGAACTCATCAATGAGGCCATTGCCGCCCATCCATCGTTGAAACGCGCGCGAGCCAGACCGGATATTGCGGTTTCGTAGGCGAAGCCGAGGCGTTTTGTACAAAGCCGATGTAAGAAAACGAGGGCGTATCGGACAAAAACGTTTCACGTGAAACAGTTTGTCCGATTGGGTGGCTGAATCGAACAATATCGGACAATGCTATGGCAGGAGCATGAGCGCAGGCAGGCTCCACACCTAGAACCGGCAACGGCACTTATCGCTTTTGCGTGGCGCCGATGATGGAATGGACGGAAAGACACCACTTTCCATTGTGTTAGAGGACCACGTGTGCACGGATTGCACACTACCGTTCTACTATTCTTTCGTTTTCGTTCCCATGCAGAAGCTCGATCTTTGGCGTTGTTGCACGTATACGGCGATGCAAGAGCATGCCATTTTTGACGCCATAGCGGATTTGCAGCAGGAAGTCGGCTAACGGCTGAAGGAAAACTTTACTCAACACCTCGTGCTCCCAAGTTCTGGACAGTCCCATTCGTCGCCGAGCCAAATCAGCATTTTGATTGCGGCAAACCCCGCTAATTGCAATTTTTAATTATTGACAAATATCAATAGTTTGATGATAATCGGCCATTTCAGTCAAAGGAGACGGCAATGGAAAGTAAGGTCCAATGCGAACTCGATGAAATTGAAAAAGCGCTTGCTGTTTTGCTCGCACAAATGTTTGAGTGCGATGGTGCCAAGACTGAGCGCAAGGTCGCGCTCAGCGATGCCGAAAAGCGCGAAGCCATAAAGCACAAACTCCAACTTATCCTCCCCTCGGAATTGATGACGAGGCCGGAGCCAACGATGCTTCAATGCCAAATAGATGAGATCATCAAAGATCCGGTCCGCGGTGTTTACAAGAATGCCGTCCGGCTACTCGGTGAGAGGATTTTCGGATTGACCGGCGATATCAGTGTCATGCTGAAAATAAGTGAGCGCGTCGCGGACCGCGACAAAAACCAATGTGACTATCGCTACGCCGTTATCGATGAAACATGGGATGGCATCGGCACGTCCCTAAACTATCCCGGCTGGGCTGCGTGATGGAAATGAGACAAGCTGGCCGGAGTTTTCATTCCGGCCTGCAGCGTGGTTATTATCCTCTGCAAAACCATCGCCGGTAGGCGCTTATATTGCCCGTACCCAGCGGAGCGGGCTTCGGCGTGCAATTTTGGGTCTTCTCTATTCAGCGGATTGCGGTCAAGCACTTTCTGGCCGTCGACACCTTTGATTTTTTCTGTCACTCGCGGGCCCTCTCTTCTCTTCGGGATCAGCTCTTTGGCTCTCCCAGTCTGGGATCAGAAGGATGAAGATGTTCAATCCGACTTGCGTTCTGATTGCGCTTGACGCGATCGACACGAGACCCAACGCGAACTCTCCTCGTCCATCGTCCCGCGAGGGACACCCTTCCGCCAGGTGATGGAACTTGGCCTTCCCCCTGAAGTGTGATCCTCCCTGAAGTATGTCTTTTGTAGCCGAAGGAGGATTGGAAATGGCCAGGAAAAGGCATAAACCCGAGGAGATCGTCG
>PLUZ01000389.1 GCA_003162995.1 Methylocapsa sp.
TCGATTTCCTCAACAGTGAGGCCGGTAAAGGCGCTTCCTTCCGCCGCGACCACGATCGCGATTTCCAGCCCCAGTGTGCGGAAATCCAATTCCATCTGGCGCCGGCGCTCGGAATATTGGATGACGCCCGCGATAGCCGGGAAAAGGATCATCGAGGCGACCTGCTCGGCGCCAATATGAGCTGGAAGCACGACGGCGTTGGCGCCGGCCTGAAAGAGCTTTCTCTCGGTGGAGGGCTCCTCGCCACGGGCGATGATCAGGATCGAATTGTTGATGCTCCGGGCGCTGAGGGTAATGAAGACGTTTACCGGATCAGAAGAGACGACGGTCGCCAATGCCCGCGCGCGGTCAATGCCCGCTTGCTTCAAAGCGCTCTCTTCGATGGCATCAGCGTGAATGCATAAATATCCCAGCGCCTTTGCCTCGGCAAATCGATCAGCATTGGGCTCGATGATGACCAAATCCGCCTTCCCGGCGCGCAATTCCTTGGCCAGCATGTTGCCGATACGGCCAAAGCCGCAGATGATGACGTGGTTCTTGAGCTCTTCGATCTGCTTGTTCATGCGGCCATTCCCGAGCACCTGCTGGAGTTGGGTAAAGGTGATGAATTGGACCAGCGCGCCGGTGAGGTAAATCATTGCGGTACAGCCGAGCACAATCAAGGTAATCGTGATGGCGCGGAGCACTACCGTATCAAGCGGGCGAACCTCGTCGTAGCCGACGGTGAAAATCGTTACGACGGTCATAAAGAGCGAATCGCTGAAACTCCACCCGTTGAGCATGTAGCCAACAACGGCGAGAGCGGCGACCATCATGAGGAAAATGACGCCGTAAATTAAGTTGTTCGCCCGGGAGTCGGAAAACCATCTCATGGAAGCATGCTGCACCGGGGATGGGCGTTGCGAGGTTTCGCCTTTCCCTGTCTAAGCAAGATACTGGCCAGACATAACGATAGTGCTAGGGTGAGATGACTTTAATTAGGATCGGCATTGAGAACCGACAGCGTTCTGTATCTCTTTGATTTGATGCAGGATCAAACCAGAAAAACCCGCAACTTGTTGGGATTGTGCTCGATGCTCGCCGCGCTTAACTGCCGCCCGGCCCCACAATTTCGGCAGCGCCCGATCGATCCAGAAGCTCGCCGCCCTTTGCCGGAGCGGATAGTCACTGAAGGCCGTAAAAACTGGCAAGAGTAGGTTCGCGCCAAGACCAACAGGAAGACATGGCCGGTCAACCAGCGGGGTTGCCGTGACAGCCTCCTTCGATCCAAAATAACATGCTGATTATGTGAGCTGAATTTTAGTCCTTGCACCGCAAATGAGGAGGTCATCCGGCGGCTGCCAGATTACCGCATCACTGCCCATGGGCAAGATGGCCGAATGTTTCGACCACTTTTTCGTAAACCGGCCGCTTGAACGGCACGATCAAGTCGGTGAGACGGCTGATCTCCTCCCATCGCCAAGCATCGAATTCCGGCCGCTGACCGCCGGCTGGGTTTTCAATATCGATCTCGCTTTCCTCGCCTTCGAAACGCAGTGCGAACCATTTTTGGCGCTGTCCTTGAAAGCGGCCTTTCCATGATTTCTTCAGAGCGCCGGCCGGCAGATCATAGCTGTACCATTCTGGAGATTCGGCGAGAAAAGTCGTGGAAGATACGTTGGTTTCCTCCTGCAGCTCACGCAGGGCCGCTTGATAGGGGTCCTCGCCGCTGTCGATCCCGCCCTGCGGCATTTGCCATTCGTGGCTCTGCCGCAGGTGCTCGGGTATTCTTTTGCTGCGGCGGCGCCCAACGAAGACGAGCCCGACGCGATTGAAGAGCATGATACCGACACAGGGGCGATAGTTTAGCGAATCCATGGCCGCCCTGCTCACAGTTGATGATCGGCCAAGTCTTGTTGCCGCCTTGGCATGACCGCGCTCAGCGGCACGAGCGCAAACCCTCGCGTCTCGATGGCGCGGGCGAAACGGCCGATAATTTCGACGGAAGCCGGAAGTGCGCTCGCAACCCCGATCGCCAACCCCTTGCCGCGGGCGATGGCTTCGAGCCTTGCGAGGGCCGCTTCGATCGCCTCGGGCCGTGCCGTCGAATCGAGGACAATGTCGGCGCGCGCGGCAGCAAGCTCCTGCCCGGGTGCGAGTGTCATGGCGAGGCTCCGTGCGGATGTTCCGTCATCGACGTAAAACAATCCGCGCGCGGCGATCTCACGCAAGACCGGCGTCAACGCCCTTTCATCCGCGGTGAACTTGCCGCCAAGAAAATTCGCGACGCCCGCGTAGCCAGAGAATCGGCTCATCAGCCAGGTTAGATTGTCGCTATTGCCGGCTTTTGCGGCATCCGCGACGAGAGTATGCGGGCCGGGATTGCCGTGCGGAAAATCGAACGGCTCCATCGGAATTTCCAAGACGAGTTCATGGCCGGCCTGGCGCGCCAGTGCCGTTTCCCGGGCAAGATCTGCTCCATAAGGCGCAAAGCCCAAAGTGACGGCGCCCGGCAAACTGGCGATCGCGGCTTCGGTCGCCCGGGGGGAAAGGCCCATGCCCCCAACCAGCAAGGCAATGCGCGGCAGGCCAGGGAGAGACACGGCGGGGCGGGCGTAAGTCTCGGCGGGCCGCGCCCCATCGAGGCCGATCCGCGGGACCGGACCGTACCGCGTTTGCTCGATAAGCCGCGGATCTGGTGCTGCGGCGCGCCCCGTATTTAGCGCCTTCGCCACATCGATGATGAGAGCGCCGGGAGTGGCACTGCCCCCCGGACGAATGATTTTGACGCCGCTCCGCCGTTCTATCGCCTCGACCTCGTGACCAGCCGTCTCACCAAGAACCGCAACTTGGGCGCCGGGAACCGGGGCGTCTGGGAAATGCGCGTTTACTGCACGCGAACTCTCCACAATGGTCTGCGGCGCCAGCACGGGCAAGGAAGCCGTCGATTGGTGAGATGTCGTTTTATGAGGGTCCGAGGCGGGGGCGGGCAATCCGATCCCGGCATATTGTTCCAGAAAAATTAACCTGCCGAGCTCCGGGGAAAAGGTGCCGAGGGCTCCAAGCAGGCCGAGAGCGCCTAAAGCAACTCCGATATACGGCAGCTTGCCAAGCGATGGACGCTTCTTTCGAACCTGGAATTGCCCCAAGGGCGCGTTCAAATCGTCGTCTACCATGCCCATCGCTATCCCGCCCTGGTGCGCCTCCGAACTGGCACAACCCGCATGGGCATCCGCCCCACGCGCCTCCCGCAAGATCCGGGGACTTGGCGTCTCAGGACGCATTCCGCCCGCTGGGTTCCCCGGCCGAGCAGGCCAAACCAAACCGCTTCACGGGAACATCCTCCGGCACTCATCAACCGGAGGATGCCATCGATTTGCGTTTGCATGGCCGGGACGCAGCAGCCGTCCCCACTTTCACGGATCATGCTTGCGCGGGGCCGTCGCTTGGCTTCTGCTTCGCATCCGGCAGGACCGCCGGATTTATAACCCGGCGGTTCAACACTTTATTTCGCCTCCGTAGCGGGTGGCCGCTTAATTCGGCACCTTCGCGGGTTCGTTGCCAGGCACCGCAGTGACTTTGTTCATGGCCTTGTTGACGCCGCGCAAAATGTCCTCGGCGGCGAGCAATTGTTTGTCGTTCTTGGGATCTGGCGGGACAAAGGCTTGCGAACCGCCTTTTTCGTCGTCGCCATTCTTCAGATGGCCCTTCAAGGACGCCTCGCCCTTAGTGTCGTCCTTGCCTTTGAGGTCATCCGGCACGTCTTGCAGCACGGTGATGTCGGGGTCGATCCCCTTTGCCTGAATCGAGCGGCCGGATGGGGTGTAATAGCGCGCCGTGGTGAGCCGCACGGCGCCATTGTTCTGGCCGAGCGGGATAATCGTTTGCACCGACCCCTTGCCGAAAGAGCGCGTGCCGAGAATGGTCGCGCGCTTGTGATCCTGCAACGCGCCGGCGACAATCTCCGACGCCGATGCCGAGCCGCCATTGATCAGGACGACGATGGGTTTGCCTTTCGACAAATCGCCGGGATGGGCATTGTAGCGCATCGTTTCCTCGGCATTGCGGCCGCGCGTCGAGACGATTTCACCACGGTCGAGGAAGCAGTTGACGACCGCAATCGACTGGTCAAGCAAACCGCCGGGATTGTTGCGCAGGTCCAGAATAAAACCCTTGAACTTGGCCGCGGGGATGTCGTTCTCGAATTTCTGGATCGCCGCACGAACCCCCTCGAACGTCTGCTCGTTGAATTGCGTGATGCGAATGTAGCCGATGTCGTCGCCTTCCTGGTGTTCGCGCACCGACTTGATCTGGATCACCGCGCGGGTGAGCTTGATATCCATCGGGTCCTTGTTGGTGCCGCGTAAAATCTTGAGCACCACCGGCGTATCCGGCGCGCCGCGCATCTTGTCGACCGCCTGATTGAGGCTCAAACCCTGAACGTTCTCGTCGTCGATGGCGGTGATGATGTCGCCAGACAATATCCCCGCGCGCGAGGCCGGGGTATCGTCGATCGGCGTCACGACCTTGATAAGCCCGTCTTCCTGAGTCACCTCGATGCCAAGACCGCCGAATTCGCCGCGCGTCTGAACCTGCATGTCGCGGAAGCTCTTGGCGTCCATGTAGCTCGAATGCGGGTCAAGCGAATTAAGCATGCCGTTGATCGCCGCCTCGACAAGCTTTTGCTCATCCGGCTTCTCGACATAATCGGAGCGGATTTTCTCGAAAACGTCGCCGAAGAGATTGAGATTACGGTAGGTATCCGAGGCGGCGGCGCGCGCCGTGCCCTCCGGGAAAACCTGTGTCTTCGTTGCGAGCGTGACGAGCCCCGCGCCCAACACGGTGCCTAGCAGTAAAGGTAAAACCTTGCGCATCATCCGCGAACCTTTTGCAATTCCGGCTTAACCCACCATGGGCCCGGATCAATCGCCACCCCGTCTTTACGAAATTCAACATAGAGAATGGGCTGGACCGCGCCGATGGCGATGGCTGCAGCCGTCTTAACGGAGCCATCACCCATAACGGCGACAGGCTCCCCAGCAAGAATGAATTGGCCCACGTTTACGTTGATTTTATCCATTCCAGCAAGAATAATATAATAACCCTGACCAGCATTGATGATCAAGAGTTGTCCATAGCTACGGTAAGGACCGGCGAATGACACCCATCCGTCGCCGGGTGCAGCGACAATGGCTTCGACCCGGGTCGAGATTAGCATTCCTTTCTCGGTGCCGCCAAACCCATCCGGGCTGCCAAAGCCGCGCTGAAGCGTGCCGTTCACGGGGAACGGCAAGAGTCCCTTGGTCTCGATAAAGGAGGTCGCAGGCGCGAGCCTTGCCGGGTCCTTGAAAGGCGCTAACGCAGTTTTCATGCCTGCTGCCGGCGGCGCGGCTTCGGCTGCGCGGCCGCGGTTCTCGTCGGCCTTGCGCGCCGCCTCGGCACCGCGAGCGGCCGCGGCAACCTCGGTTTCCATTCTGGCGATCAGTTCCTTAAGGCTCGCTGCCTGTTTGGCGAGTTCGATCGCCCGCTCGCGCTCGGCGCCGAGCGCCTGTTCGGCGGCGGAAAGCGCCGATTGGCGCGCCTCCACGAGCGCTGCGAGACGCTGACGTTCGGCGCGAAGCTTGGCCACGCCATGCGACAGCGTCTCGCGCTCGGCCGCGATTGATTGACGCAGCTGCAGGAGATCGGAAAGGTCGGAGGCGAGCGCTTCGGTTTCGCTGCGCATTTGCGGCAGGACCGAACCGAGCAACATCGAAGTTCTGATCGCGGCGAGCATGTCTTCCGGCGTGACCAGAAGCGCCGGCGGCGGCTTGCGCCCCATCCGTTGCAACGAGGCGAGGACCTCGGTGATCACCGCGCGGCGGCTCGTGAGCGAGCGCTTGATTGCATCTTCCGCTCCCGTCAGCGTGTCGAGCCTTGCCTCGGTTTCGCCGATCTTGCGTTCGCTTGCGTTGACGTTTTGAGTCGCGTCGAGAAGTGCAGCCGTGAGCTTTGCCCGGTCGGCGCGGATCGATGCGATCTCGGCTTCGATCTGCCGCCGCTGCTCCTGCGACGCCTCAAGCGTGTCTTCCATGCCGCGCAGTTCGAGCCGGTGGCCGCTCAGCTTCGCGCCTTTTTCATCCAAGTCGGGCGCCGCCGGCTGACCGGATTGCGCGGCGACGCAAACCGCTGCGAAGAGCACAAGACAGAGTTCGAGCGCGACCAGGCTCGCCGCCCCGCTTAAAGAAATCTTACTATGCCGTGCTCGAAACGCCACGATGGCCTTTATGCCGGCAGCCGGATGGACCGGCCACGGGTGCGAATTTCACGAATACCCAAAAACGACAGGTAAAAGTGGCGCCGTCGCGGCAGAACCGGACAGTGTGCGGATTAATTTTTAGTCACGATGATAGGGATGACCGGAAAGAATGGTTATGGCCCGGTAAATCTGCTCGGCGGCCATGATTCGCGCCAATTGATGCGGCCAAGTCATTGTCCCAAGGCTGAGCGTGAGCGAAGCTGAAGCCAAAAAAGCCGGATCCAAGCCGTCCGGGCCGCCGATAACGAAAGCAGTGTCGGAAATCCCCTCGTCCCGTGCGCGGCCAAGCTTGGCGGCAAAGTTCAGGCTCGTCATCTGCTTGCCGGTCTCGTCAAGCGCGATCACTGTTGCGCGTGGCGGAATCCGGACGGCGATGGCCTTCGCCTCTTCCCGCTTGCGATCGTCTGGACGCGCCGCGCGGCTCTCTCCGGCCTCGCGCAGTTCGACGCCGGAAAAACCGATCGCGCGGCCAGCGGCGGCGGCTCTTTCGAGATAGCGCGCGGCCAGCTCCCGCCCGGGTCCGGCTTTCGACCGCCCAACGCAGACGAGCAGGAGACGCATCGTGTCTTTAACCGGCGAGTTTAGCCCAAGAGGCGTTCGCCTGGCCGGTTGGCGCTCCACATTTTTTCGAGATTGTAGAACTGCCGCACCTCGGGCCGGAAGATGTGGACGATAATATCGGCCGCATCGACCAGAACCCAATCGCAGTTCTGCAATCCTTCGACGCGCGGTGCGCGCCGGCCGCCCTTGAGTGCAACGATCAAACGCTCAGCGATCGCGCCAACGTGAATGTTGGAGCGCCCGGTCGCGATGATCATGGCGTCGGCGAGAGAGGTTTTGCCGTGCAGGTCGATTGAAACGATGTCCTCGGCTTTCAAATCATCGAGGCAAGTCAAGACAGTCTGCACGAGTTGACCGGCGTCAGGTCCAGACGGGCCATCGACCAGCTTGAGCGGCGGTTGCGCCGCTTCCGCACGAATCGCGGGTATCAGTGTGTCAATCCTCCTTAAGTCCCACCAATGGGATGGGGACTTAAATAAGATGCGCCAGAATCAGCCAAATTTCAATGGGGACGTTGGGGGCGGGGCATGGCTCTAACGCTTGGATGAGACTCGGCCGCAACTAGATTCCGGCGGGCTGCATCAGATCTCTAAATCCCTCGAAGGATTCCAGCGCCTCATCCAGCAGCCCTCGCTGCTGAAGTGCTGCGAAGGTAGCACAGGAGCGAGCTTGGCAGTTCAGCGATCGCTCAGGATTAAACTCAATATCTGTAAACCCAGCTAATGGCTGGAGCTGCTCGAACCACTCGCGGCGTGGATATAGTGCATTCACGTAAAGCCAATCGTAGAAGCTTGTTGTTGGTGCCAAGGGATAGTCCTTTTCCTCCATACGAAAGCAAACTAGCCGGCCAGATTCCCTCAGGCGAGGGTCTCGCTTGGCTTCTCTGCTATCAACCCAGTAAAGATCATGAAAAGGACCGCCGTTCTCGAAAACCTTGCTGCCTTGGAATGCGCATTCGATTGTTGTTTCTTTTCCCTCGACCCTAATTTTCAGATTGAACGCACTCAGCTCTTGGCCAACTTTTGACTCGGATTTGCTGGAGATTTCTAGTAGAGGGCTAAGGCCTTGGATGGCCGCTGCTTTGTGCAGGGCAATGATATTCTTCCTTTTCTGAGACGTAGCCATACCCGGGTTCCATATAAAATGGACCCGTATCTCCTCAACAAGCCGAGAGCCTCTTTGACAAATTACAAAAACGGGGCGCTCAGCCATTGTTCAAATTCATCATGAACTCTAACCCGACATGATTTGGTATGAGAAGCTCATATTTCTCAGCGGCTTGAAGTCGCATTTTAATGGCTGAATCATTCCAATCTGTGCGAGTGTAAATGACCTCAAGATCAAGCTCTTCAAGCATGTCAGAAGCTGCTTTGCAATTCACTCCGGTCTTATTTGAGACGTCATTGCTTATTAAAATGTTTGGAAGCTTGATAATTGCGAGATTAATTTCAAGAAAAATAGAATCGGAGATTCTTCCATCTTGCTTTGCAATGTGTTCCATTGGATGGTTTCGACAAAAGCATAGATGAACATAAGCGTCCATACCGCGGTTTTTATCAGCGTCCCTGCTCAATTGGTTCCCCCCTCGTGCAGTAGGTATGATATTTCTAGCCATCAATTTTTTGGTAGAAAGGATACCGTACTGTCTGATCGAAGCTAGATTTCTTGTGTCGGTAAAATGATAGAAACATCTATGCTGTCGACTTAGCGCAACGTTGTTGGCTTAAAAAAAGGTCTAAGTTCATAATTCACCTGTTCTAATGCTTGTAGCTACTAAAAAAATTACAATAAAGTCGGTAAATGCCAGTCAAATTTCGTAGGGCTCATTGCGCAGCGCTTTTCTAAATAAGATTACTGCATCTTCAGAATACTTGTGGTTCACCGATTTACCATATTTTATAGCAATATGATATTTGTTATCAAAAGCCTTAATATCTATACTTTTTTCGGACTTTATGCGGGTTATAATATTATCTATTTTGACCCAATGGGATTGGCGAAGTTTTTTTGCGACCTGTGATATTATATAAGGATAGTTTGCCGCGATGGCTGATGGGCTGCTAATTGTGGCTAATCCAAATAACTTCGCAAATTGCTCTTGGTTTTCAATTGCATGCTCTAGCATCTGAAAGTCAGCTTGCACCGCCTTTCGCGGGATATCATATCTAACGAGATCATAGGATCGCAATTGCTCACGCCCCGT
>PLUZ01000578.1 GCA_003162995.1 Methylocapsa sp.
TCGATCGCCCGCGAATACACATTCAATGAAATCGCCATCATGACGCGCGCCGCGCCCGCAAAGCTCCTCGGCCTGAAAGATCGCGGCCATCTTGGCGTGGGCGGGCTCGCGGATATCGCCGTCTATTCGCCCGGCGAGGATTTGGCGAAAATGTTCCGGTTTGCCCATCTCGTTTTCAAGGATGGCGATCTCGTCGTGCGCGACGGGCGCGTCTCCCATTATCGCTGGGGCAAGACGCTGAAGGTCAATCCTGGCTATGACAAAGCTATCGACCGCCGCCTTGCCGGTTATTACGATCATCACTTCGGCGCTTCGCGCGATTTGTTCGCGGTAAAGGAGCATCTGCTTCCGCGTGCCGATGCTTTCTCGGAGGTCGCATGCGCCCGATGAAAAAAAATGGCGTCCGCATCGACGATAGTTTCGCCGAGGCTTTCCCGATGCGCGGCACGGCGATCCTGATCACGGCGCCCACGCGCCGCTGGGCGCTACAGGCGGCGACCACCATGACCGGATTTGCAACCTCCGTCATCGGCTGCGGCGCCGAAGCGGGCATCGATGGCGAACGGTCCGGGAAACTTACGCCGGATGGGCGCCCAGGTGTCCGCGTCCTCGTGTTTGCCATGTCGAGCGATACTTTAGAGACTCAGCTTGTCAACCGGGCCGGCCAATGCGTTCTNNGATGGCTGGCAGGTCTCGAAAAAATTCGGGGACCGGCATTTTTGGCGGGTTCCGGTCATGGACGGCGAATTCCTCTGCGAAGCGACAACGGGGCTCACCAAGAAAGCCGTCGGCGGCGGCAATCTCCTTATCATGGGGGCGACCCCGGAGACCACGATGCGCGCCGCCGAACTCGCGGTCGATGCGATGAACGAAGTCGAGGGCGTTATTCTGCCCTTCCCCGGCGGCATCGTGCGGTCCGGCTCCAAGGTCGGTTCAAAATACAAAGCCATGATGGCTTCGACCAATGATGCGTATTGCCCGACCCTGCGCGGCGCGGTGAAGACGAGTCTCGACGAAGATATCGGCTGTGTCCTCGAAATCGTCATCGACGGTTTGACGGAAGAATCTGTCGCCGAAGCAATGCGGGCCGGCCTCGCGGCGATCGTGAAGCTCGGGCCGGACCATGGCGCGGTGCGCGTCGGCGCCGGCAATTATGGCGGCAAGCTCGGCCCCTTCCACTTTCATCTGAAGGATCTTCTGCCGTGAAACCGCTTGTCCTCGCCCTGAAGCAGGAGCCCGATCAAAGGCTCGATCTTTCTCCTCTCGTCCCGCATCTGCTCGATGGCAAATCCGCCAAGGAGATCGCCGAGATCGAATTGCAGACCACCCGCGAAAAGATCACGGCGGGCGATATTTTTAAGATCCGCTCCGGCGGCGCGGGCTCGATCCGGTTCGAGGGCGGATCCCTGCGCCTAGACAATGTCGGGCAAGGCCTGAAGAGCGGCGAGATTATCGTCGAGGGCGATTGCGGCAAATCGCCGGGCCGGAAGATGAGTGGCGGCAATCTTGTGGTTGCTGGCGACTGCGGGCCCTTCGCGGGGTCTGCCATGTCCGGGGGACGGCTCGAAATTGGGGGCGATGCTGGGGACTTTCTTACCGCTCCGCTCGAAGGCGAGATGGAGGGCATGACCGGCGGCCTGTTGATCGTGCGCGGCAATGCCGGGGAGCGCGCGGGCGACCGCCTGCGCCGCGGCACCATTGTGATCGAAGGCGCAGCCGGGGATTTTCCGGGAAGCCGGATGATCGCCGGAACCCTGATCGTCCTCAAGGATTGCGGCACACTACCGGGTTACCTCATGCGGCGGGGCACGATCGTGCTGGCAAACCCGCCGGAACTGGCGCCGACCTTCGTCGATTGCGGGATCCACGAACTTGCCTTCGCCAAAGTTTTCGCAGGGCTGCTGCGAGACGAAAGCCGTGCCGCTGCGAGGCTTCTTGGACGCCCACTCGCGCGGTTCGCTGGCGACATGGCGGCTCTCGGAAAAGGCGAAATCTTTTTTCCCGCATGATGCTTTGATCAAGGATCATTCGACGCATGGTTGAGGGAAGCCAGGCTTCCACCCCGCGGACCGAGCGTCCCGCCTTGCTTGACCGGCGCGACCGGTTTCTCGGGCTCTTGGGCACGCGGTCGCTCCTCATGGGCATATTGAATATCACGCCCGATTCCTTCTCCGATGGCGGTAAATTCTTTAGCCTGGAGACCGCCATGCAACAGGCGAAGAAACTCGCGGGTGAGGGTGCCGACATTATCGATGTAGGAGCCGAATCGACCCGGCCGGGGCATACGCCAGTCGCAGCGGAAGAGGAGCTTGCGCGCATCGAGCCCATTCTTGGCGAGTTGACGGGGGCCATTGATCTTCCGTTTTCGATCGATACGTCCAAGGCCAAAGTTGCCCGCCGTGCAACAGAACTCGGCGCCAGCGTCATCAATGATGTATGGGGATTGCAACGCGATCCCGCCATGGCCGACACAGTCGCCGAAACCGGGGCAGCAGCAGTGCTGATGCACAATCGCGACGGCGTCGATCCCGGCCTCGACATCGTCGCGGATATGCGCCGCTTCTTCGACCGGTCCTTGAGTCTCGCCGATGCCGCGGGAATCCCCCGTGCGCACCTTATTCTCGATCCTGGCATTGGCTTTGGTAAAAGCCGGGCGCAAAATTTCACGGCGCTTGCCAATCTTGCGGCGCTCAAAGACTATGGCCTGCCGATCCTTATCGGGGTTTCGCGAAAATCCTTGCTTGCCGAGCCGGACGCAACCCCTGTCGATACCAGCGTCGTTCGTACACTCGCCGCCAATCTCGCCGCGGCCACGAATGGCGCCTCACTCTTCCGGGTTCACGATGTGGCCGAACATGCCGCCGCCTTTAAGGTCTTCGATGCCATCGCCCGCCGCTGANNGAGCGCGGAATTGTCCGGCTGACCGCTGCTTCGTCGATCTACCGCACAAAGCCTTGGGGATATGTGGAGCAGGATTTCTTTGCCAACGCCTGCGCGCTTGGGCAAACCCGCTTGCAGCCGCTTGAATTGCTTGCCGCGGTCAACGCTATTGAGAATGACATGGGCCGGCAAAAGTCGGTGCGTTGGGGGCCGCGCCTGATCGATATCGATATTCTCTTCCACGGCGATGCGGCGTTCGCGCATGCGCAGTTGAATCTGCCGCACAAGGATCTTTTCGAACGGGCTTTCGTTTTGGTGCCCTTGGCCGAGATCGCGCCCAATTTGACGCTTGCCGGCCATTCCATCGCAAAGGCCGCCGCGCGGTTTGCGGATGAGCCCCTCGAAAAATGGGAAGAGTGAACCGGATGCGCTCTATCGCGGCCACCGCGAGCGTCCGCGCAGCAAACCGGCGAATAGGGCGGCGGCCAGGACGAACCCCGCCACGGGAAGCAATATTAAAAAAGCGCCCAAGGCGAAAACCAGCATGGCGGCTACAAAAAAGCCCGTCAGCAGGAAAAAAGGCAGCAGCCCAAAAGGCCCGATCCTGGAGACATAGATTCGGTGAAAGCCGCCCTCATTCGTGCTAACCCTTCCCCAAAATCTGCTTTCCATCTCGCGGATGTCCGTATGGCCCGGGGGGATAATCTCCGGTTCGGAACGATGCTCGCCATCTTGCGGGAAGCGCTTGTTGATCATGGTCATTAAGCCTTTGTTTGCTCGCTATAAAATGGGGATAGCGCGGAACTTCTGCAACTGTTCCTTGCCGCAAATGTTAAGGCTATGGCCACGTTGGTTTATACGCTCGCGCGCCGCTTCAAATTCCGGGCGTCTTGGGTGGACAGAATAGGGAGAAACAAAGATGGGATGGTTTGTTCGCTATATCGACGACGAGTTGAAGCATGAGATGGTCTCGCGCGAATTGTTCACGGAGGAGGAAGCGCTCGAAGAGGCCTGGAATCTCGCGCAAGGCGACAATGAAATTGTCGGTATTGACGGGCCGGACGAAGAGGCAGTGCCAATGCTCGAGATCGAGGCGTGGTTCGAGCAGCGGTCTGCCGCCGGCAAAACGGAGTCTTCACCGTGAGGGGGTTTTACGCAGCTTTTTGCTTCGGCACGATCAATTTGCGATTGATGAGCACCTCGGCGATCTGAACCGCGTTGAGCGCCGCACCCTTGCGCAGATTGTCAGCGACGCACCAAAGCGAGAGACCGTTCTCGACCGTCGCATCCTCGCGGATGCGCGAAATATAGGTCGCGTCCTCGCCCGCCNNTCGCGCTTGTCGATCACCAGGCATCCCGGGGCTTCGCGGAGAATGTCGCGCGCCTCCTCGGCGCTGATCGGATGCTCGAACTCGATATTGACCGCTTCCGCATGGCCGATGAAGACAGGCACCCGCACGCAAGTGGCGGTGAGCTTGATCTTGGGGTCGAGGATCTTCTTCGTCTCCGCCATCATCTTCCATTCTTCCTTGGTGAAGCCGTCTTCCATAAAGACGTCGATCTCCGGGATCACGTTGAAGGCGATGCGTTTGGAAAATTTCTTGGTCTGGACCGGGTCGGACACGAACACTGCGCGGGTCTGCGCGAAAAGCTCGTCCATGGCTTCCTTGCCGGCGCCGGAAACCGATTGATAGGTCGCGACAACGACACGCTTGATCTTGGCCTTGTCGTGCAGCGGCTTTAAGGCGACCACGAGCTGCACCGTCGAGCAATTCGGATTGGCGATGATGTTTCGCTTGGAAAATCCAGTGATCGCGTCGGCATTCACCTCGGGCACGATCAAGGGCACGTTCGATTCATAGCGCCAGGCGGAGGAATTATCGATGACGACGCAGCCTTGCGCGCCAATTTTCGGCGACCATTCCTTCGACACGGTGCCGCCCGCCGACATCAGGCAGATGTCGGTCCCGCTGAAATCGAAGTTTTCGAGCGATTTGCATTTCAAGGTCTTGTCGCCGAAAGAAACCTCCGTTCCGATCGAGCGCGCCGACGCGAGCGCCACGACCTCATCAGCCGGGAACCGGCGCTCGGCAAGAATATCAAGCATTTCCCGCCCGACATTTCCAGTCGCGCCAACAACGGCAACCTTGAAACCCATCTTTTGCTCCATCCGCTAAACGCGATACTTAATATCCGGCAACCGTCTTCCGCATCAGCGGCTCACTGAATAGGCGATGTCGCGGAAAGCCGCAACGGCCGGCGTTCAGAGTCTTGTCTCTGCTCCTGGCTCCCGCCTGGGAAGAGCCTAAACGAACATGCTTAACGCGCATCCGCCTTGGTAAACGCGGCGTTGACGCTGTTTGCAACCTGTTTCCGGCTGGTAACGCCCGCACAATTTTCAAGCCGTAGTGTAGTCTGTCAAAAAACGCGCCGCCAGCAGGCGCCAGGATCATTCATGCGTTTCGCCGCTCCGATACAAATGATAGGGCCAAGCCAAAGCTTAGCTGGGCAGACCGGCGACCGGGCGATTACGCGGACCCGCACTGCGTCTTTGCCACGGGGTAAGCGGCCTGGCCGTTTTCCTTGGCGGCTAGGCATGATCTGTCTGGCCCTGTGTGGCCTTCTTTACGCTTTTTCAGAAGTGACGGAAACCGGGCACGCCCGGTTGCCATCCCAAAATCCGATGGCCGCGCCTTTGCCGGCCTGGATCGAAATCGCCAGCCCGTCTGAAGTTTTCAGCCTCAAGACGCCGGAATTTTCGGGAGACGCGACCCGCTATGTAGCACGGCGGCATCGAACCGGGGGCGGCCGCCAGGACATCTTGGAGTTCGGCGGTTCGAATGAGACCGCGCCTTTGCTGAACCTCCTCATTTATCAGCCTGGCAATGAGGCCACGCCGGACTCGTCATTTTACGTGGAACTCGCAAGGCGCGCCGCTGAGACTGGACGTGCGATCATCCGCGCGGAGCAGCCGGTGGAGATGGCCACCAGATTCGGGGCCTTCGAGGTCGCCCGCCTCGGCTTAGCCCGCGATAGCGCCTCTCCACAGGAATGCCTCGGCTTTCGTTTCGCCAATATGGAGCCGAACCTGCGCATCACCGGCTTTGCTTGCGGCGGCGGTGCGGCGCTTGCCTCGCCCCTCACATCAAAAGCGGCGCTAGCCTGCCTCATCGACCAGCTCGACCTCGCGCCGGCAACCGAAGACAAGGGTCTCATTGATTTTTTCGCCGCGCATTATGCAATCCGGAGCCCCGATTGCATAGGGCAAAGAAGTGATGCCATGCCTTTGCGTCTGGCCCGGCCTTTGAAAACCGGCGAAGCGGTCCCAATCAAGCGGCAAGGAACAAGCCATCAAAAATAAACTCCGCTTTTTATTGAGGGACCGCAATGCGCGGTGCAACCAAACCGTAGCCATTGCGTTTAGCAAATAACCTTTGGAGTTTCGAGATGTTTCATAAAAAGCCATCGCTCGTGCTTGCCGCTGCCGCCTTCGCCGCGCTCACCGCATCCGCGAGCGCACAAACGGCGCGCCATCGTCACCATCACCCGCAAGTCGTAAGGTATTATGTTAGCGAACGTCCGCCGCTCACCGTTAACCAGCGCAGCTTCCTCGACCCCGGCCCCGTGGTTCCCGTTGGCAGCATGTCGAATTATGTGACGACAAATACAATCTTCGCACGGACCGCGGATCAGTATTTCCTAAAATCGCAGTTCGGCAATGAAGTGCTCCCGGCGCCCCTCGAAGTTCCCGGCCGCCCGCAGCCCATTGTCGAATGGTACGCCTCTCCCTATCCCTTTTGAGGACGCCATTTCAAAATCGCCGCCCGGCCGACGCGGCGGGCGGCGTGAGCATGTTCGCTTCAAGATAGAGGGGCGGGATCACGCGCTCGCAGCGGGTCTCTGCGCCGCATCCGAGCCGGGAGGAACGGCGGACGGCGCAAAGAGACGATCGGGGCGCACCATGCGCTCCGCGCTCGCGATAAGCGCCAACTCATAGGACTGCCGCCGCTCAGTTTCCTCGAGAACGCCATAGACGCCGGACACGGCGCGTCCGAGCGCGGCTGCGGTGGGCAGCCTTTCCACCAGCGCGGCGGCAAAGAGCGCGGTGAACAGATCGCCGGTCCCCGACGGCCGGCAGGAAAGCCTGGGGGTCGCAACCATCCAAGCGGCCCGGGGCTCTATCGCCAAGGTCTGGACGGCATCGGCCGGCTGGTCCGGGAGATGCGTCCCCGTCACGACAACCGTCGATAACCCCAGCCCACGGGCGGCCGCGACCATGTCTTCAACACTTGCAACACTTGCCGGCGCCCGTCCAGCGAGATGCTCCAGTTCAAACTGGTTTGGCGTAATGATATCCGCCAAGGGAACAAGGCCTTCGCAAAATAGGGCGCGGATGTCTGCGTTGACGTAGAAGCCGGGACCGGTGTCGCCCATGACCGGATCGCAAAGATAGAGAAGGTTCGGGTTTCGCGCTTTTGCCCGGCGGATGAAATCGAGTACGACAGCGGCGATCTCCGCTGAGCCCAAATAGCCTGAGATCAAGACCTTGCAAGCGCCGACAAGACCGCGTTCTTCCACGCCGATAAGCAGATCCCGCACGAGTTCCGCGTCGAGCACGCCGCCGCGCATGGAGGGATATTGCGGATGATTGCTCAAAAGCGCCGTTGGGACCGCCGCGACCTCGATGCCGCAGGCTTGCAGCGGGAAGACCGCCGCGCTGTTTCCGACGTGGCCATGAACCACTTGGGATTGAATCGAAATGACCGTCACGAGGCCGCCTCCTTCCCGGCCGTCATAATTGCAGCCCCTGCAGCCAGTCTGTAAACATGTCTCGCGCCTTGGCCGGCAATGAGTCGGCGGCCTTGGCGCCATCACGCAAGGCGCGCGGATCGATGCCGGCGGAGCTGAGTTCCACCGCGTGCCCGACGAGCCAGGGTTCGATCCCGGCCACCGGGCTGACCTCGGGGTGAAACTGCGCTCCAAGAATGTTGGAACCCACGCAAAAAGCCTGATTGTGGCAGATCGCGGTCGAAGCGAGATGCGTGGCGCCCTTCGGCAGATCGAAGCTGTCGCTATGCCAATGCAGCACTGGGGTATTGGCCAAATGCCGCAGCGGGGTAGTGCTGCCCGCATCCGTCAAATCGACGGGTCCCCAGCCGATCTCTTTGATGGCGGTGGGATAAACCTTGGCGCCGAGCGCGCGGGCGATGAGCTGGGCGCCGAGGCAGATGCCGAAGACCGGCCTGCCGGCCTTGAGGCGGGTCGTGAGAAGATCGATTTCGTCGCGGAGAAACGGATATTTGTCTTCGTCGTAAACGCCAACCGGAGCCCCGAGTATGATGAGAAGATCTGTTGTGGCGCGATCGGTTGCCGGGAGGCCGTGAACGCCCGCGTCGTAATATTGAAATTCATAGCCCGCGCGCGTCAGAGGCTCCTCGAAGGTGCCGAGATCCTCGAAATGAACATGCCGGATGACGGCCGCCGTTTTCATCGGTATTTGAGTCTCCGGAACATTAGAGCAGGAACGCGATCAACGGAGCTTACTCTCACCCCTTGGAAAAAGGCACTACCCCATCCCCTCGACTGCCGCGCTGAGCCGCGCCAAATCCGCCTCCCGCGAGAGACGGTGATCGCCATCCTTGACGAGGGTGAGGCTGACCGGATCGGCGGCCAGATGTTCGGCGAGCGCCATCGCGTGCGTCCAGGGGACATCTTCGTCGCGCATGCCTTGCAAAATATGAACAGGGCAGTAGGCGCGGATCGCGCCGCCCAAAAGCAGATGGTTCCGGCCCTCCTCGATCAGCGCCTTTGTAACCGGATAGGGCTCTGGCGAGTAGGCCGAAGCGCGCAGCCACATCCCTTTCTGAAGCAGCTCCTCGCGCGCGGCGTGAGACATCTTTGCAAAGATCAGCGCCTCGGTGAAGTCGGCGGCGGGGGCGATCAAGACAAGGCCCTTGAGCCTCTCCGTTTCAAAGCTTTCGTGCAATGCCCTCGCGGCCAGCAGTGCGAGCCAGCCGCCCATCGACGATCCAACGAGAATTTGCGGGCCCTCGGTCAAGGCGCGAATGGCGGCAAGGCTTTCTTCGAGCCACGCGCCGATGGTTCCCGCTTCGAAACGGCCCTCCGACGCGCCATGCCCGGAATAGTCGAAACGCAGATAGGCGCGGCCCGTCTCCGCCGCGTAACGGTCGAGATGTTGCGCCTTGACCCCGCGCATGTCCGATTTGAAACCGCCAAGCCAGACGATGGCTGGGCGCGCCGTTCCCGGTTTTTGGGCACGGCGCAAATAGGCGATGCGGCGGGAGGACGATCCGCGTCCCACCAAAAGAGAGTGTGGACCAATTCCGTCCTCCACACTGCCAATTTGCGGTTTGTGCCGGTTCACCGTTATGCTCGCTTGATGAATATTAAGAAATCCCGGGTTTATTCTTCACGTTCTCGCTTGTCGAACGCCGGCTTGTCCGCTGATGCAAGTTTTTAGGCTGCCATTCCAAGACAGGGCCGCGCATCCCCTGGCCGGCGCCTCCGTGCTTCAAGTCATTCCCGACCTGGAGGTGAATTCCACGGCAAGGGCGGCGATCGATATCGCGGCCGCGCTCGGCGCAGCGGGGGCGCGCGCGCTCATTGCTTGTGAGGGTGGCCGGATGACGGGCGAGCTGCAAGCCAATGGCGGCGTCTTCGTGCCATTTCCCTCGCACACCAAGAACCCGCTCGCCATGGCCTTGAACACGCGCCGCCTCGCGCATCTCATCGCGGCGGAAAGTGCCGATATTGTCCATGTCCGCTCGCGCGCTTTGGCTTGGGTCGCCTATGGCGCGACCCGNNGCGGCGGGCAAAATCCGTGTCGTTCATCAAGGGCTCGATTGCCGGATTTTTGCGCCGGACATGGTGACGCCCGCCCGTGTTCAGGATGTGAGGCGGCTTTGGAAGGTCGCGCCGCATGAGCAAATCGTGCTTCTGGCGGCACCAGCGAGCCACGCCAGCGGCCACAAAATCCTGATCGCCGCGGCGCGGTTTTTGTCACGAAGCGGCCTCACCGGAGTGAAATTCATCCTCGCATGTGAGCGCAAGGAGAGCGCGTTTGACCGCGACATCGACCGGGCCATCGCGAGGGAAGGGCTGCAAGGCATCATGTACCGCACCGGCGATTGCGATATGCCAGCGGCCTATCTCGCGGCCTCGCTCGTCGTCGTGCCCGCGACGGAGGCCGCGGCCTTCGGTGACGCCGCCATCCTAGCCCAGGCCATGGGGACGCCCGTCATTGCCGCGAATGTCGGCGCCGCTTCCGAAACCGTTCTCGCGCCGCCCTTGGCCGCGGAGTTTTCACGCACGGGCTATCTCGTCAAACCTGGCGACGCAGCGGCGCTGGCGGTGGCGATTGCCAATGTTTTGAGCCTCGGCGCCAGTGCCAGCGGCAAACTCTCGTCACGTGCCAGGAAACATGTGGAAACACGCTTTTCGACCGAGCATGCCTGCGCTGAAACCCTCGATGCCTATGCGGCACTGCGGCGCGGCAGCGAACGATGATCCCTGGGAATGTTCGACTTTCGCAAACGTCCAAGCGATCTCTTCATTGACTTCGCGGCGCAATCAACCGATGTTCCATCCGGGTCCAGCTGTCGTCGCGAAGTCCGCTCAAGCGATTCGCCCGCGTGCCGGGTTCGATTTGTCCACACAAGGAGAGTAAGCCATTCGCCGTCCTATGAAAGCCGCTCCCGTTCCGCAGAAGGACGGGCCGCGTATAAACCGTGATATCCACGCCCGTGAAGTTCAGTTAATCGATGCCGAAGGCAAAAACCTTGGCGTGGTCGAGTTTGTTCAAGCCCAGCAATTGGCCGACGATGCGGGACTTGATCTTGTCGAAATCGTTCCAACGGCCGATCCCCCCGTCTGCAAAATCCTCGATTACGGCAAATTCCGCTTCCTGGAGCAGAAAAAATCTGCGGAAGCCCGGAAAAAGCAGAAGATTGTCGAGATCAAAGAGATCAAGCTGCGTCCGGGAATCGACGACCATGATTACGGCGTCAAAATGAAAGCCGTGCGACGGTTTTTCGAGGAAGGCGACAAGGTGAAAGTCACTTTGCGCTTCCGCGGCCGCGAGATGGCGCATCAGGAACTGGGATTCCGCCTGCTCGAACGGGTGAAATCCGAGACCGGGGGCATCGCCAAGGTCGAAGCCGAGCCGTCCATGGAAGGCCGCCAGATGATCATGGTTCTCGCGCCAAAATAGGCATTGGCGCGAGCTGGCCGGGTTTGGCCAGCCGGCATGGCGCCCGCTCCACTGTTCTCTCGTGAAAAGCGCCGGCCGGCGGCAATTGTTCCGGGCACCACAAGCTCTGCCTTAGTCGGCGGGCGCCCAAACCTCACCGCCAGGCACGATTTGCGTAATCGATCGCGTAATTTTGCGGCGCCGTGGCTATCGCGGCCATGCCGGTGAGAACTGCGTCCTCGGTGAGGATCAGCCGCGTGCCAATGCCGCGCATCATTTCGCCATAGGGCGTCTTATTCTCGAAGGCCGCGCGAAAAGCGCCGGAATCGCAAAAATCCAGGATTCTGGGCAAAATTCCGCCAGCGAAGGTCACGCCCCCCATAGCGAGGAACGCAAGCGCCAGATCGCCCGCGAAACGCCCCGTGAGCGCCCAGCAAAGCCGCAAGGTCCGCGCCTCTTCGCCTGCGGGATCGGCCTTCGCTTTTTCGATCAGGGTGATTTCGCTGGACACGGCCGTCGCCTTGCCCGCCGCCGCGCATCGCGCCAAATGGAGACGCAGGAGGCCTGATCCGGAGAGAATGGTTTCCACGAAAACCCGCCCAAGCGCGCCGGTGTCGAGATGCTGCCATATTGCGGCTTCCTCCGGCCCGATAGGCCCGAAATCCATGTGTCCGGCCTCGCTCGGCAAAACCAGGTGGCCTTGGCCGGTCTTGACCAGAGCCGCCGCGCCGAGACCGGTGCCAAGCCCGACAATGAGCTCGACGCCGGGCTTTCGCGTGTAGGCGCCGCCGATCGGCGTGACCCAAGCCGGTTCCAGGACCGGCAGGCTGAAGGCCTGCGCTTCGAAATCATTGAGAAGCAGGCCTTGATCGAGACCCGCCTTTGCCGCGACCACACTGCCGTCGATGATCCAATCCGCATTGGTCATCTTGACGAAGCGCCCGCTGACCGGGCCGGCGGCGCAGGCGATCAAGGAGCGCGGCTTTATCGCGAGACGCACGAAAACCGCCGCCAGAGCCTCTTCGAGCCCCAAAAACTCCTTGGTTTTGAGGTGNNATGTCGCACACAAGAAGCGGGAAAGGAACATTCACAGCTCGGACTTTCAGGTTGAAAATTTTGACGGCCGCGCCCGAAAGGGTACATTCCGGTGCCAAAACCATCGAGACGAGCAGCCGCACGATGTCCTTTCAATATCATCCGCTTTTTCTTCAGGGCAAGGATCAGACGCCCTATCGCAAGCTAAGCTCCGAAGGCGTGCGGGTCGAGACGGCCGGGTCTCACAGCTTTCTCCATGTCGAGCGCGAAGCGCTGCGGCTTCTCGCAGAGAACGCGATGAGCGACATCAACCATCTGCTGCGGCCAGCGCATCTCGCACAGCTCGCCAAAATCCTCGGCGACCCGGAGGCCACCGGAAACGACAAATTCGTCGCCTTCGATCTGTTGAAGAACGCTAATATCGCGGCGGGCGGCATATTGCCGATGTGCCAGGACACCGGCACGGCCATCGTCATGGGCAAAAGGGGCAGGTTCGTCTTGACCGGCGGTGATGACGAGAGTGCGCTGGCCGAAGGCATCAGGGATGCCTATGAAAAGAAGAACCTGCGCTATTCGCAGCTCGCCCCCCTCTCGATGTTCGAGGAGAAGAACACCAAGACAAATCTGCCGGCCCAGATCGAAATTTATGCGGAAGGCGAGGACGCTTACAAATTCCTCTTCATCGCCAAGGGCGGCGGCTCCGCCAATAAGACCTATCTTTATCAAGGCACGCCGTCGCTGCTGACGCATGACCGTCTCATTGATTTCCTCAGGGAAAAAATCCTCACGCTCGGCACGGCCGCCTGCCCGCCTTATCATTTGGCGATCGTCATCGGCGGCACCTCGGCGGAATTGAACTTAAAGACAGTCAAGCTCGCCTCGACGCATTATCTCGATAGCCTGCCGGTCGCGGGCGGCGAGGACGGCCATGCCTTCCGCGATCTTGGCCTTGAGGCGGAGATTTTCAAACTGACCCAGGATTTGGGGGTCGGCGCGCAATTCGGCGGCAAATATTTCTGCCATGATGTGCGGGTCGTGCGGCTGCCGCGCCACGGCGCCTCGCTGCCGATTGGGATTGGCGTATCCTGCTCGGCCGATCGTCAGGCGCTTGGCAAAATTACACGTGAGGGCGTGTTCCTCGAAGAGCTGGAACATGATCCGGCGAAATATCTGCCGGCCATCGATGAGGCCGCGCTCGGCGGCGACGTCGTGCCGGTCGATCTCAATCGCCCGATGAAGGAAATTCTTGAGAAGCTTTCACGCTATCCCATCAAGACGCGGTTGTCGCTCTCAGGGCCGATGATCGTCGCGCGCGATCTCGCCCATGCGAAAATCCGGGCACGGTTGGAGGCACGCGAAGCCATGCCCTCTTATTTCAAGGATCATCCGGTCTATTACGCGGGTCCCGCCAAGACGCCGGAGGGTTTCGCCTCCGGCTCGTTTGGCCCGACCACGGCGGGCCGGATGGATTCCTATGTCGATCAGTTTCAAGCGGCCGGCGGCTCGCTGGTGATGCTGGCCAAGGGCAATCGCGATA
>PLUZ01000252.1 GCA_003162995.1 Methylocapsa sp.
GTTTGCCCGCAGAAGAGCGAGATCCTCCGCGTTGGGCAGTTGCGGCTTGTCCCGCTCGCTATTGACGAGGCACAAAAACCCCAGGGGCTCCTCGCGCCCCGCCCGGAATTGATGCCAGGTCCAAGGCTCTATCGTAACCAGATCATACGGGCGGAGCGCGTGTACGCCGGCGCCAATCAAACACTGGCCGCCGCCGCGCAGAACCATGACACCATGCATGTGAGCATGCCTTTCGAGGGTCGAGAACCCTCCCGGTTCGATCTCGAAATAGCGCAATTCGCCATTGAGCCTCGAATCCGAAAACAATGTCTGCCGGGAGATCGCCTTGAACGGCACCGCCTCGGCCTCCTTATAAGGGAGACGCGCGATATTTTCCCAAGCGAAACCCGGAGACGCCTTGCGTAAAGGCATAATGACGGTTGTTTCTTCAGCCATGATGATCTCATCCATAGCGATAGTCAGTGACCGCGCGTACAAAGGTGGCGGTTTCCTTGACGAGCGTCTCGGGAGGCGCCGATAATAGCGCGCCTCCGATCAAAAGCATCGCATCGCGTCCATAATAATCGAGCAATTCCGGTACACGTTGCAAGGTCATTCCGCCCGCTGGCACCGGCAGGCTGGCGCGCAACCCATCCCAGGGGCCTCGCAGGGCATCTGTAATTTTATCACAGCATGCCATTGTAAAGCCAAAACGGCCGCCGGGATTGGGAAAGATCGAGGCATCGGCGCCAAATAGGCGAAACAGCTTTGCGAAAAGATATGGTGAAACGCGGGTGGCGCCGGTCATTGCGGGATGCGCGATGAACGCAAAATCAGGATGTGCTCGGCAGAGCGCCTGCAGTGTTGGAACACCTGCGATCATCGGCGCAATCATCGCGGTATCGAGACCCTCCGAGCGGGCAATGCCGATTTGCCGTTCAATTTGGCCGAAATGACCATTAAGATTTGGAACATAGCGGGTTGGCCTCCCGGTGGTCGCGCCAGCCTTGCGTACAGCGGTGGCGCAGGCCCGCACCCGATCCTCGAAAGGACTAAAAGACTGGTTCGCGAGGCCGTGATCATCCTTAATGTAATCGAGCCCGCCAAGCGCAAGACTGTAAGCAAGCGCCGCCAGCTCTTCGACGGTGAGCCCTTGCGGCTTGAGCGCCGAGCAGGTGAGCGCCCGTCCTTCCGCCTTTGCGCGCGCGAGCAAACCAGCGGCGCCATGGCGCGGGCCGCCGAAAGCCGCCAGGAGACCCGGTGGAAAAACCGCGTCATCGAGAACGACATCGTCGTAGAGCGAAGCGTTCCCAAAAAGCATATTGAGAAGCTGGCCGGCATCCTCGCCAACCGTCGCAGAGGCAAGATCGATACGGACACCAAACCAGCCGCCGCCTTGATCTTCGATCGACGCCACTTGACCAACGATGTCGGATAAGATGCGAGGATCGCGGATTACTGCGAGCGGCGCCTCCACGCTCTGTTCGATCGCTACGCCCCGCGCGCGCTCTTCGATCGAAGAAGCATCGCCGCGGATTCGATAGAAGGCTTGCAACCGCTCATTCATGCTCATGGCCTTCATGATCGTTTAAATGTGAATCGCCCGTGGTCTGTATTGCTTTGTTCTCTTGCATGATCTTATACAAAAAGTCTGCAAACTTCCTGAGTCATGCTCTAATCCCAGTTTGATTCTGGATACACACCGCGCTTGGCGGCACCGCTCGAGCCTATTATCATTGCGGCATTTGCTCATGGGGGGAGGCCAAAAATGACGGAGGATCGGGGCAAGGAATTTCAGATTGGTCTTGCGATGTCTGGCGCGGTCTCGGCCGGCGCCTATACGGCCGGCGTTTTCGATTTCCTGATCCAGGCGCTCGATGAATGGGAGAAAGCCCGCAAGGGTCCCGATGCCGGCAAGATCCCAAACCACCGAGTCGGACTCAAGGTCATGTCGGGCGCCTCCGCCGGCGCGATTACTGCGGCGATCGGCGCTGTCGCCCTCGCCGATGCGAAGCAAGAACCAGCGCGTTTCGACCCGCAGAAGCCGGTCCCTTCCGACCCAGAAGAAGCAGGCAAAGGAATCAAATGCTACCTGCCCAGGCTCTATGAAATATGGGTGGAAAAGCCCGGACTTGTCGCCGAGGGTAATGAACAAAGCGATTTCTTGCAGACAAGCGATCTCGATGGTCCTCCAGATTTGAAGGACGATTTTTCACGCACAAGCCACATTCAGCGCAATGAGGAAAATCCGCAGCCGGTGGTTTCGCTTCTAAATTCCCGGCTACTCGATGAAATCGCGAAAGGCGGGATCTCTGTCACGGAGGTGGTTAAACCTCCATCTCATAATGATGATGCCGGCAACGCAAAGCCGACGAAGACACAACGTGCCTACATCGCCGAAACCCTGCACATCTACATGACTTTATCGAACCTGCGCGGCGTGCCTTATTCGGTTCCATTCGACAGTGGTGCCAATCTCGAGAAAAGCGGCAAAGGCGACAAGGGCCCACGCGAAAACTGTTATCATATGATCTCTCACGGCGATCGCGTGCATTACGCTGTGACCGGATTGGGCACGTGGAACAGCAAGAACAGCAAAAGCGCTTTTGCCGACCAAGACCAGAAGCGCACAATTGATGCGCAGTGGCTGGTCACCCCCAGTTCCGATCCCATGGAGGCGAACTGGAAGGATTATGCCGTCTGCGCTCTCGCGTCCGCGGCCTTCCCGGTCGGGCTAGCCCCGCGCTTGATTGGCGCGACGCTCGGCACAGATCCCAAGCGTGACGAATATGAGGGCCGGCGATTGCCCATCGATTCGCTCCATGGCGATCTGACCATCTGTCCAAGCTGGTTGCCCGATGTACGCAGCGAGGAGCCGTTCTGGTTTACGACGGCGGACGGCGGGATCATTGACAATGATCCTTTTGAATACGCCCGGTTCTCCATAAAAAACCGAGTCCCGCCCGGGGATTCCGATACATTAGAGGCATCGGCGACGCTAATATTGGAAGATCATCTTCCGTCTGCTCTCGACGAGGTCGATCGCGCCGTCATTATGATCTCGCCTTTTCCCGAGCCGAATCCCATCGCGCCCGAGGGCCAACCGGCTTCGGACGTCGTGAGCGTTCTATCCACACTCCTGCCCGCCTTGATCGATCAAGCGCGTTTCAAGCCGAGCGAAATCATTCTCGCGGCCGATCCGAAACATGGCAGCCGTTATTTGATTGGACCGAGCCGGGTCACAAGCAACGGCAAGGAGCAACGTTATGGCATCGCGAGTGGTCTCCTCAGCGGCTTCGGCGGGTTTGTCGCGCGGCTTTTCCGCGATCATGATTACCAGCTCGGGCGCCGCAACTGTCAACGCTTTTTGCAGACGACATTCGCGCTTCCGGCAGACAATGACATCATCAAGAGTTGGCCAGCGAGTGTCGATAAAACCGAATTCAAGGCCATACAAACGGACGCCGACAAAAGGCGCAACGCCCCGGAAGCCTATTGCATCATTCCTCTGTGCGGCACCGCTAAAGCGGAAGTCGTGCTGCCAGCATGGCCGCGCCTTTCGCAGGCCCGTTTCGACGCATTGCAAACGCGCATCGCGGAGCGATTCGACGGCGTGTCACCAAGGTTGCTGGCACAAAATTTGACGGGCCTCTTGTGGATCCTGCTTAGTCTCGCAGTGCGGCCATTTCCCCCCGGCATCGGCCTCATCCGCGGCAAAGTGCTAAACTTCGTGCAAGCTTACATTCAAGCTGATCTCGTCCGGCGCGACATGATCGAAGGCTGGGAATTGCCGTCGGGGCCTGTCGTAGGCGATGATGTCAGGCTCGTTCTGGCCGAACTGATCAATCCATCCTACGACCTGCGCAATATCGCGGGGCTTTGTAAGGCCACCGGATTGGACCGCACGACGATGGAGGCGGTGTTGACCTTCTGCCAAGGTCCTGCGGCCTCCGGCAAGAACTTCGAAGTCTGGCGGGCGCCATGGACCGACAAGGATGCAGGCGCCTTTTACACGCTGACGAGCCGCAAACCAGCCTGGTACAGATGGTTCTGGTGGCGATATTTCAACTGGTTATTCAACTGGGTTTTTGGCCGAGACCGTGCTGGCACTTGGGTGTCCAAACCGGTGGTGGACAAACCCGGTGTTTAGAGCGGGATGAAGACCGCCGGAGATGGTCCGGCTCTCGTCATCCCTCGTAATAATCGGCGATGAGCCGGTCGAGCAGCCGGACGCCGAATCCCGAGCCCCAGCTTTGATTGATCTCGCTTGCCGGCGAACCCATCCCGGTGCCGGCGATGTCGAGATGCGCCCAAGGCGTGCCATGGACGAAGCGCTGGAGGAATTGCGCGGCGGTAATCGACCCCGCATGCCGCCCGCCAGTATTTTTCATGTCGGCGAATTTTGAGTCGATCATTTTATCATAGGCCGCGCCGAGCGGCAGCCGCCAGAGCTTCTCACCGGTGGCCTTACCCGCGGCGATGAGCCTCTCTCCCAATTCATCATTATTGGTGAAGAGACCCGCGTGTTCCTGGCCTAGCGCGACTAGGATCGCGCCGGTCAGGGTCGCGAGATCGACAATGAATTTCGGTTTGAATTTATCCTGAACATACCAAAGCAGATCGGCAAGAACGAGACGGCCTTCGGCGTCCGTGTTGATGACTTCGATCGTCTGGCCGGACATGGACTTCACAATGTCGCCCGGACGCTGTGCTTGTGAACCCGGCATGTTTTCGACAAGACCGATGGCGCCGACCGCGTCCACATTGGCCTTGCGTTCCGCGAGAGCCTGCATGAGACCGACGACACAGGCCGCTCCAGCCATGTCGCCCTTCATATCCTCCATCCCGGCTGCGGGTTTGATCGAAATGCCGCCAGTGTCGAAACAAACGCCCTTGCCGACGAAAGCGATCGGCTGCGATTTGGACTTGGCACTGTCCTTGGCGCTTTTCCCGCCGCGCCAGCGCATGATGACGGCGCGGCTCTCGCGAGCCGACCCCTGCCCAACCCCGAGAAGCGCACCCATGCCGAGTTCGCGCATTGCCGCATCATCGAGGACCGTAACCTCAACGCCGTGCTTCTTAAGCGCCAAAGCGCGATTGGCGAACTCTTCCGGATAGAGGACGTTCGCCGGTTCGTTGATAAGCGAGCGGGCAGTCAACACTCCGGCCGTCACCGCCTCTCCTCCTTTGGCGGCCTGGCGGACGCCGGCCGGCTTCTCGACGGCAATCAGGATATGGGCGCCGCCCTTCGCCTCTTCGTCATCTTTCTTCTTGGTCTTATATTGATCGAAGCGGTAATCCCGCAGCCGCATGCCAGCCGCGAAGTCGGCAGCCGCGTGTGCCGGCTCCTTGGGAGGCCGAGGCAGATCGAAGGCCACCACCGCATTTGCCTCACGGCCAAGCTTGCTAATCACGAAGCCACCAAGTTTCGCGTAATCTTCTGGCTCCGGCGGCACATCCGTTTTGCTTTTGCCTTCCCGCTTCTCATCGCCGCCATCGGCGCCGGTGCCAACCACGATGAGCCGTTCGGCAGCAAGCCCGGCCGGCGCAACGAGATCGAGCGCGGTCAATGCCTTCCCCTTGAACTTCACGGCAGCTGCAGCCTTTTTAATCAGACTCTCTCCCTGATCTCCAATGAGATGAAGCGTCGCCGCGCTAAAGGTGAAATCCTTGCCCATGAAAATGACCAGGGTCCTCGCGCTTCCATCTTTCCCGCCGGCCTGCCTGGGGGAGTCCCCGGTAAGCGTTTGTGGCGGCAACCCCGCGAGCGCAACAAATTCGATTTTCATTGTTTCAGACATCTGTTCCTCTGCAAGCGCCGGGGACAAATTTGCCTCGGCGTGTTATCCGGTTAACGCATATTCCCAGGAAGTTGCTGATTTTGGACAAGATCATGCGGCAAAACAAATAAATAGAGCCCACGCCCGATCGAACTTGAAGCGACCCTGGTCTGAGCGCTTCCCGATCAGATGAAATCCTCTGATAGAAAAGAATCGCTCAGATTCAAAGAGTTAGAGCATGTTCTGATCGAAAAAGTCGAGCAGCTTTTTCGGAACATGCTCTAGCGCTCATTCCTCTCATTGGAAATGTTCAATCTGAAAGAAATTGTTGAAAATCAAAGAGTTGAAGCGGAACAGTGTCGATCAGAATAGGCCCTCCTGGGAAGACCTTTCTCTACGGGTTGTCCAAGTGAACTGAGGCCGTCTTTTTTTCGCAAAACCGTTGGTGCCACTGGCTGGATCTGCATCCGCGTTCCCATCATGTTCACGAAAAGCGGCTTGGGCAAGGGGTTCAAAGGGGTCCAAGCAATCGCGCCAAAGCCGGGGTGAGCATGCGCGGGAGCCCAAAACTGTCCGCCTGACGTATGAAAACCCAGTGTTTACAGGCTAATAGGACATAATCCCACACCGGACATCTCACGCTCTATAGACCCTATCGTCCGCCAAAAAACCGCCACGCCTTGTTGTTTGGGTGGCTTCCCAAACCCATACCAGAGCGGAACCTAGGGAAAGGGGGAGCAAAGCGTGCGGGCGCACAAGGGAAGGGCGCCGGACGCGGCCAAAGAAATGCCTCCGCAAGCCTGACTGCGTGGAGTAAAGAAATCTTACAATGAAGCCCAGTTGTGTAACCGATTTCCAGTAAGATGGCGGACATGCCCTTCTATGAAAACACATGCGATGGGAATCGCCGCACGTCCACCAAACGCCGCGGGTGGTGTCCGGCAATACGCGTCGAAGTCGTGTCCGCAAGCCTCGCCGTCGCGGCCTCGATGAACTCTATCCAGCATGTCCTTGCCTGTCGCGGCTCTCGCCCGGCAAAAGCCAAGGCGGGATTCGCACGATGATCGGTTGGACACTCGCCCGCTATTTGTCGGTGCGCTTCCTGCAGACGATCGGCGCGGTATTTCTCATGATTTCCGGCATGATCTATGTCGTCGATTTTATCGAGCTGCTACGCCGCACAGGGGACATCCCGGGGGTCTCTGCCGGATATATCGCTTACTTCTCCTTCCTACGTGTCCCCTCGGTATCTGAGCAGATCATGCCTTTTTGCGTGCTGTTCGGCACAATGGCAACGTTCCTTACCCTCACCCGCACGTTGGAGCTGCTCGTGGCCAGAGCCGTGGGGGTCTCAGTCTGGGGATTTTTGGTTCCTCCTCTCGCCATTGCGGCTGCCACCGGAATTGGTTCTGTAGTGCTGTTCAATCCAGTCTCCGCGGCCATGAAGAATCGCGCCGATGTGATCGAGACGCAGCTCTTCGGCCGCAATGGGAAGAAAAACGACGACACAAGCTTGTGGATCAGACAACAAAGCGTCGATGGAGAGGTTTTCATCAAGGCCGCCCAAGCGTCGGCGGATGGCACAAAGCTGTCGTCCCCCGTCGCTTATGTCTACGATCCTGCGGGAACATTCGAACAAAGGATCGAGGCGCCAGCTGGCAAACTCTGGCCTGGTGTCTGGCAATTCGACAAGGCACGGGTCATCGCGCCTGGAGAAGAGAGTTTTGCCACTGACGTCTATCTTCTCGCCGCCAGAATTTCTCCGGACGAGATAGTTCAAGGCGCGATCGCGCCGGACGCCGTGCCATTTTGGGACTTGCCATCGTTGCGTGCCACGGCCGAGGCGGAGGGTCTCGACGGAACCGGCTACCGGCTCCAATTTCACACGCTTCTGGCGAGGCCGCTTCTGTTTATCGCCATGGTCTTAATCGCGGCGGCCTTTTCCTTAAGGTTTTTTCGTTTTGGTGGCATAGCGAAAATGATTTTCGGTGGTGTGGGCGCAGGGTTTGTGCTTTATGTGGCGACAAAATTCGTTGGCGATCTTGGCGGCGCCGGCCTGCTCAGCCCGCTGGTCGCCGCATGGTCCCCAGCCGTCGTCGCGAGTCTGCTCGGCGCGTTCGCTTTGCTGAACCAGGAGGACGGTTAATGGGGCGGCGTTTTTGCCCCGGCGGTGTAATCGTTTCCACCCTTCGCGCGATATGCGCTGAATTGGGTATTGGAGCGCATTGCTGGCCGCATCACCGCCATCCAAAAAGGCTGCACCTCGTAAGCCCGGCAGCCGCCGGGATCCCAGGGGCTTGGACGCGCCGTTTTCTCCAGCTTACGCTCACGCTCGCTGGTGCTGCGATGCTGGCTGGAACTGTCCCGGCGGCGGCCCAGCCCCCCGAGGGCAAGACCGCGCAAAAGGCTCCCGGCTTGACGGGAAAGATGTTCGTCGAGGCGGCGGAACTTCGCTACGATACCGACAAGAACATTGTTTCGGCCGAAGGCAACGCAAGAATCTATTACAAGGACAGGGTGCTCGAAGCCGACCGCGTGGTCTATAATCGCAACACTGGCCGCGTTTATGCCGAAGGTCACGCCAAATTGACCGAAAGCGATGGCACGGTGATACACGCTGAACGGTTTGATCTTACCGACGATTTCCGCGACGGTTTCATCGAGAGCTTGCGCGCGGATACTCCCCCAAAACCCTATTATTGGGTCCCGGGCTTAGGCTACCAAAAAGGCACCTACAAGACCTATTTCAGCGCGCCGCGCGCCGAACGCATCGAAGGCGATACGACGGTTTTCGACAAGGGCACCTACACGACCTGCGAGGCCTGCAAGGACAATCCGGACAGGCCGCCACTGTGGAGGGTGCGCGCCAAGCGCATCATCCACAAAAACGACGAAAAAATGATCTATTATGAAGATGCTTGGCTTGAGTTCTCGGGTATCCCGGTCGCTTATGTGCCGTTCTTTTCGGCGCCTGACCCAAGCGTAACCCGGAAATCCGGAATTCTTTCGCCCTATCTTGCCTATGGCAACGAACTCGGCGCTGGCGTCGGCATTCCGATTTTTTGGGCACTTGCGCCCGATTACGACTTGACGTTCACGCCGACCTATTTTTCCCAGCAGGGGTTTTTCGCCAAGGCGGAATGGCGCCAGCGGCTGGAAAGCGGTTCATACTTTATCCGGGCAACGGGAATATCCGAGCAAAACCCCGCTGTCTTCCCAGTCTCTCCCTATGGCTCCGGCAGCCAGTCCGCGCGCGGCTCGTTGGAAAGCAAGGGCGATTTCTATATCGCTGATGAATGGAAATTTGGCTGGGAATTCACGCTTCTTTCGGACAAATGGTACCTTAACGACTATCACGTGCCGGACCAGGCGCTTTCATACAACTATATCAGCGAAACGACATCGACGGTCTATCTCACCGGGCAAGGCGATCGCGGCTATTTCGATCTGCGCGGCTATTCTTTCGAGGGCCTATCGAGCCACGACATTCAGGCGCAGCAGCCGATCGCGCATCCGGTCTGGGACTACAACAAGACCTTCGACATCGACCCGGCCAAATCCTTCGGCATTGGCGGGCAAGCCGAGCTCGACTTCAATCTGACCAGTCTTTCGGCGAGTTCGGCTAGCTTCCAAGCGGTCGGGCCGCGGGTGTTGGACAATGCCTATGGCCTTTACGACATTTGCAC
>PLUZ01000292.1 GCA_003162995.1 Methylocapsa sp.
CGAGGCCAGCATTTCGAGACGGCGATTGTGGAATTGCGCGAGGCTCGCACGATGACCTATCGAAACAATGGTCGTCGCGGGGAGATTTTTCATGAGGGTTTCGTAGATCTCGGCTTCCATGTCTTCGTCCATCGCCGAGGTCGCTTCATCGAGGAAGAGCCAATCTGGCTTCGCCAATATGGCGCGGGCGAGCGCGAGGCGCTGCTGCTCGCCGCCAGAAAGCCGTTGCGACCAGATATCCTCGACATCGAGCTCGCCGATGAAATCGCTTAGTTTCGCGATACGCAGCGCGTCGACAATCGCTGCTTCGTCGTAGCGGTCCGGGCTTTCGGGATAGGTCACGGCGGCGCGCAAAGTACCGATCGGAATATAGGGCCTTTGCGGCAGCATCATCATTTTGGCGCCAGCCGGCAAAGTGATCGCTCCATCGCCATAAGGCCATATGCCGGAAATTGCCCGGAACAGAGTGGATTTGCCTGAGCCCGAAGGCCCGGTCAAAAGCACGGGCTCGGCTTCGGCAAACCGAACGCTTGCGCCTTCGATGATCTCACGGCCGTTGGGAAGCCGCACATTGAGCGCCTCGATGTCGAGATGTTTGCGCGCCGCTGGCGTGTCCGCTCCCGTGCGCGGCGAAAAGCCCGGCGTCTTCGCGTTGGCGATCGCGAGATCGAAGGACGTCAAGCGGTCGAGCACGGCTTTGAAATCGGCGAGCGAAACAAAATAGGTGACGAANNGCCTGACCATAGATCGATGTTGCGGCGACAAGGTTTTTACGGCAGGCGATAATCCGGAAATAATTGATGACGATCGCGCCAAACCGTGTCTTGAGACTGGCCTTTTCGGTTCGCTCGCCAGCGAGCAGGGCGATTTGCTCGGCATATTCGCGCAATCGCGCGAGCGAGAAACGGAAATTGGCTTCATAGCGCTGCTGGGCGAAGTTGAGCGCGACAAGCGGGTATCCGATCAAACCGGTCATGAGAGAACCGATAAAAGCGTAGATGAGCGCAATCCAGAAGAGAAAGCCCGGCACCGCGATATCCGTAAAGGGCAGGGTGAAGTTTGCCGAGAGGCCCCAAAGCACGATGGCGAAGGAGACGAGCGAGCTTAAGGTGGAAATCAAAACGATCGAAAAGGAGTAGATGCCATAGCCGACCTGTCCGCCATCAATGAAGCGGTTGATGTCCTCCGAGATACGTTGATCGGGGTTGTCGGCGCCGCCGCCTGCCAGCGACATGCGGTAATGGGTGTGGTTGTCGAGCCAGCGGCCGACATAATTGTTGGTGAGCCAGAGCCGCCAGCGAATGATGAGGGTCGATTGTACGATATATTCGATGACATGCGCTGCGACGTCGAGAAAGGCAAAGGGTGTGAAGACGAGAAAAATTTGGAACCAAAAGGCGGCAGCGTTTTTGTCTTGCAGCGCGTTGTACATGTCGCGGGAAAAAAACGACAGCCGCACGCTTACGCCGACTTCCATCTGATTGAGCAGGACAAGGAAAACCACCATGCCGATAGCGACGCTCTTCTCGCTTGCGCCGAAAGCCGGAAATGGCCAGATGCGGGCGCGGGTCGCATCTCCCGTGTCGAAATAGCGGTCGGCGATGCGGGTGATCGATTGGATGACCGGAATATGGGCGATCGCGTAGACGAGGATGGCGAAAAGCGCGACGGTCAGTGGCAGGCTTTCGGGGAAGGCATAATCCTCAAGCGATGGCGGCCAAAGGCCGATCTGATCAATCAGGAAAATGATGCCGAAGATGACGGTCTCGGCCGCGAAAATCGCCACGAAGATTTGCAGAAAGGTTGAGATCATCCGCGCCCGGTAGGTGGTAAAGGCGCACAAAAATCCCACCCCCGCGAGCAACAAGACGATGCTATCTCCGGCCTTAAGGCCGGCGAGGGCAGCAGCGGCCGAGAAAAGCCCAACGAGGGCGGCCAGAATATGCATGGTATACCTTTTGTTTTCAATTACTTGACGAAATGGTCGCAGGCTCTTTATGAGGAATATGGACTGCGGGCAAGCGGTGCCGCGTCTCATCGAGGCCTGAGGGGGACCATCTCCGGTCGTCATAAAGGCGAGATATTTTGGCCTTTTGTTTGTCGCGCTTTTTAACCGAAATGCGGCCCCTGATTGCGCAAAGAACCATAGGCCCGGGCGCGCCAGTTGCGGTTTAAGCAGCTCGCTTGTGTTAGACCATGCTTCAGCTGAGATCGCTGTCTTCCGGCTCTTCTTCGGCCACCATGCCATTGATCGATGCGCAAAGGACTGGCGACGGTTTGAAAGTGAGAACGCGGCGCGGCTTGATCGGCACTTCCACGCCGGTGCGCGGATTCCGGCCGATGCGTTCTCGTTTTGTGCGCACCAGAAACAGGCCAAAGGAGCGCAGCTTCACGGGCTCGCCGCGCACCAGCGAATTGGAAATTTCTTCGAGAGCCATTTCGAAGATTTCTTTTGCTTTGGCGCGCGAAAGCATGGGACAGGACGCATAAACGGCGTTGAGGAGATCCGCTCGTGTCGCAGTTTTCCNNTATAAGCCGCTAAGCCACCCTCTTTGAGGGCGATCTTAAATCATTTTGCGGTCCAGGGGAAACGGTGCGGCAGGCGCTTTGAAAAAATAATAATAGCAAACAATTCTCCTCAAATATGGATTGGGAACGGTCTGCCGACGCAAAAAGGCCCCGGAGTGCCGGGGCCTTTCGCGCAACATCAAGAATGAAACCGGCGGTTTTAGAAATCCATTCCGCCCATTCCGCCCATTCCGCCGCCGCCAGGTGCTGCGGCTGACTCCTTCTTCGGTGCTTCCACGACGATCGCCTCGGTGGTGATGAGGAGGCCGGCAATGGAGGCCGCATCTTGCAGCGCCGTGCGCACAACCTTGGTCGGGTCGATAATACCGAGCTTAACGAGATCCCCATACTCGCCGGTCTGGGCGTTGTAGCCGTAGCCGTATGCAGTATTCTCGATCAGCTTGCCGACCACAACCGCACCGTCGCCGCCAGAATTGTCGACGATCTGCTTGGCCGGTGTCTGGATCGCCTTGCGGACGATATCAACGCCGGTTTTCTGGTCGGGGTTTTCGACCTTCAGGTTTTCGAGAGCCTTGATGGAACGCAGCAAAGCGACACCACCGCCCGGCAACACGCCTTCCTCGACGGCGGCGCGGGTTGCATTGAGGGCGTCGTCAACACGGTCTTTCTTTTCCTTCACTTCGACTTCGGTCGCGCCGCCGA
>PLUZ01000266.1:0-10453 GCA_003162995.1 Methylocapsa sp.
CGACCTTAGGCTGGTTTGTTTATGGTGAAGCTTAGCTTGTCATCGACCACATGGCCGTCGACGGACAAAATATGGTAGCCGACGGTGACAGGCCCAGCTGGAACATTATCTGGAAACGCGACGATCAGAAGCCGCGGATCGGAACTGTCGCCATGGCTGGTCAAGGGGATCTGCTCTCCCTCCGCCGGCACGATCCACACCTTGGCGAATGCTGGTTCGACATTCTCGTTGAACCACAGCTTCAATTCTTTTGGCGCTGTATCGAGGACCGCGCGCGCTGAAGGCTCGGATTTAACGAGACGCGAATGGGCGGCGACTTCGGAGATCCCGAGGCTGAACCCTAGCAATACAACGAAATAAACAAATAGGGCCCGTCCCCTCCGGTCAATTGCGGATCTCATCCGATAACTCCTCCCTTTTGGCGTTCCCCCTGGCGTAGGATTTTCTTTACCAACGTTATAAGCTTATAGCTAACTCTTAGAGCATGCTCCAGAACGTATATTGTTCTGAATCAAACCTGCGTTAGAGCCTGCCGGCGGGTCCAAAGCGTGGCATAAAAGCCATAGTGCGCATCCAAACGCTTGTGACAAGCACCGATCGTTTGACAAAAACTCAAGAAAGCGTGAACCCTAGCCCCATAAGAAAGATGGAGGGAGAGTTCATGACCGGTGCTATCAAAGTTTGGGCAGTTGCGTTGATCGCAGCCCTTGCCATCACGCGAGCCGAAGCCGCGGATTTAACCCCGCCGACGCCGGAACCGCTTCCGCCGCCTGCGCCGCTTTTCTACGTTCATGTCGGTGCCCTGGGCGCCTTTTACTCGCCGCCCGACGCACAGTCGACCGGAGGCGGTTTCTTGAAGTCAATACCGACCCCCCTCGGTACCGCGTCATTATATAACGTAGCTATCCCGCCAAGTTATACGCTCGGCTTGGAAGCGGGCTATTTCGTCACGCCCAATTGGGCGGTCGCATTCTCCGCCGGCGTGCCCCCGCTCATGCATATCAAGGCGACAGGTTTCAATTTTGCCCCCGCCTTGGGAACGGACCTACTGGGAAGCGTGCGCTTTGGGCCCCTCATGGGCATCGTTCAATACCACCTTACCCAATTCGGTGCCTTTCAGCCTTATATCGGCCTCGGCGCGGCCTATGTGGTGATGTTCAGCAATAACAGCGACGGCATTCTTTCGAATTTCAGCGTGGATCCATCTTGGAGCTTCGTTACCCAAGCCGGCTTCGACTATATGCTGACGGATTTCGGCTTACCTAACTGGGGCGTCTTTGTGGATGCGAAAAAGCTGATTTACCTCAATCCTGACTTTCAAGGGGATCTCCTGAATTTGGGAATCCACGTCCGCACCCTTGGTAAGATCGATCCCTGGATCGCGTCGACAGGCATCACCTTCAAATATTAACAGCACAAGCATCGACCAGAGGAAGAGTAGGCCAGCTTCGCCAAAAAAGTATTCGCGAAGCTGGCCGGATGGATTGCTGGTGAGATTATGGCCGGTGCATCGAGAATATCGGCCTCAGCACAGCACTTATCGCCACCCTCATGCTGACCCCTGCCGCGGCAGCAGACTTGAGCGCGCCGGCCGATCCGCTGCCACCTCCGCTATAGGACGCTTACGAGACCATTTTACACAATTCAGCGCTCTTCAGCCCTACGCTGGCGTCACTTTCAAATATTAGCCCCAAACCACGAGACCACGGCGGCTGCGACCGCTCTCACGGCCACTGTCTCTTTACTGCCGCTGAATCTTATCCAAAAAGTCTACGACTTTTTGCGATTATGCTTTAGCTCCCGGCCTTTGGACCACCTCGGGAGACCCCGACCTTGGCCGGGCGCAGAACNNAGCTTCTTGATGCCATATTTCCCAAGCCGCGACAGAAAGTCCCGCTCGGTGAGTTCAATTCCCTCGATCAAGGTTTTCAGCGCGGTTCCCTCTTGCTCGCGGGCGCCGGCCGGTGCGCTTTCGGCGGCGCGGCGCAAATTATCGGCGAAGGTCAGCATATCGCGGGCGAATGAGGTCACCCCATAAGTTTTTGCGTCGGCGGCCTCACGCTCGGCGCGGCGGCGCAGGTTTTCCATTTCGGCAAGGGTGCGCAGGACCTTGTCTTTCAACTCCGCGTTTTCGCGCCTGAGGTTTTCCAAGACAAGGAAGGGATCTGGCTCTCCGCCCGGGGCTTGCCCGGCCGGGCCAGCGACTCCCGCCCCCGCATCGCCAATAGAGCCGGCCTGGTTCGTCGCGGCGGGGTCATTTTCTGCTTTTTTTGAATCGTTCATGTTCGCTCTGTGAAATGACAAAATCTCAATGACACGCCACGCCGGGATATCCGGTTTCCGCAACCAAAATCAAGTTCGCGGTGTGCCCCCGGCACCGGCTTGGGCACGATGGCGTCCCCCGGACGTTGTTAGAGCATGATCTGCAGAAAANNGGATAAGATCATGCGACAAAACAAAGAGAGTGAGACCATGAGCACCTCATCTTGAAGCGGTCATGGTCTAGAGCCCGGGGCCGGTTGCAAGCGAAGCCTCCTTGGGCGGGTCGAAAATTCTTAAGATCGCCCGCCGTATCGCCTCTTGCTTATGCGCGGAGGTAATTTTCTCTCCGGTGAAATCGGTCACATAAAACACGTCCGCCGCCTTTTCGCCAAATGTCACGATATGGGCCGAGGCGATATTCAGGCAGAGCCTGGACAAAATCGCCGTCAATTCATAAAGCAGTCCGGGCCTATCGAGGCCGGTCACTTCAAGAACGGTCAAGCGGTTGGAAAGCGTATTGTCGATCGAGACTTCCGGAGGGATGCGAAACACAGTGCGGTCCTCGCCGGCCGAGAGCGTCCTTGCCGCAATCACATCCTGCAGCCAGATTTGTCCACTGAGCGCGCGCTCAATCGTGAGCACGATGCTGTCGGCACGGCGCAACTCATCTTCGTCATAGCCAAAAACGCGCGAAACGAAAATTGTGTCGAGCGCCATGCCATCGGCCGTCGTAAAAACCTGCGCATCGACGATATTGGCACCGGTAGCCGCGCAGGCCCCGGCAACGATCGACAAAAGCCTTGCATGATCGGGGGCAATGATCGTGAGTTCGGTGACACCACGGTCGCGATCCGTGCGGATATGGGTTATCGGCGCGGACACCTCGATCTCGGTCCTATTCAGAAGCTTGGCGTGCAGGAGCTTCTCTTCCAGAGAGGCCTTGAGCCAATAGGCTTGCGGAAGACGCGCCGCATAGGCCTCGAAATCGAGGCCGGACCACTCCGGCAACGCAAGGCGCAATTGCTCGCGGGCTTGCGCAACCCGCTCCTTGCGGTCAATCGCCGAGTGGCCGCCGGAGAGCACAACCTCAGTCTCCCAATAGAGTGTGCGAAGAAGTTCGCCCTTCCAATTGTTCCAGACCCCCGGACCCACGGCGCGGATGTCGCAAACCGTAATCACAAAAAGCATTTTGAGGCGTTCAAGGGTCTGCACGCGCTTGGCGAAGGCCGCGATGGTTGCGGTGTCGCCGAGATCACGCCGCTGCGCCGTATCCGACATGATCAAATGAGTCTCGACCAGCCACGCCACGGTTTCGGTCTCGGCTTCCGTAAGGCCGAGACGCGGACAAAGCGAGCGCGCGACTTCAACTCCGGCACGCGAATGATCTTCCACCCGCCCCTTGGCGATGTCGTGCAGGAAAAGCGCGAGAAACAGCGCCTTCCGATTGGCGATCGACGGCACAATCTCACTCGCCAGCGGAAGCTCCTTGATAAGCCTTTGCGCTTCGAGTTCGGCGAGATTTCCAACGGCGCGCAAGAGATGCTCGTCGACGGTGTAATGGTGATACATGTTGAATTGCATAAGCGCGACGATGCGGCCGAATTCCGGGATGAAGCGCCCGAGAACGCCGGCTTCATTCATGAGCCGCAGAACGATTTCCGGCTCGTTGCGGGAGGTCAGGATGCCGAGAAACAGCCGGTTGGCTTCCGGGTTCGCGCGCAACTTCGCGTCGATCAGCTTGAGGGCCTGGGTGACATGCCGCGTCGCGTCAGGATGGATCGCAAGACCATTGCGGTCGGCGACCCAGAACAGCCGGATGAGATTGACCGGATCGCGGGCGAAAACCTCCGGCCCGGCAACCGTGACACGGCCATTCTCAACTTCGAAATCGCCCGTTGCGATGACCTCCCGCTTGCGCCGGAAAGGCGCAAACCGGGCGAGCCTCGGGGACGGCTTGGCTTGCCTTTCTTCGAGCGCTGCGCAGACGATCGCGGTCAGATCGCCGACATCCTTGGCGATCAGAAAATAATGCTTCATGAACCGCTCGACGCTGGCGAGACCGCCCCTCGTCGAATAGCCGAGCCGGCTCGCAAGCCGGCGCTGGTGGTCAAAGCTCAGTCTTTCTTCCGCCCTGCCCGTTAAAAAATGCAGATGGCAGCGCACCCTCCAAAGAAACTCCTCGCAACGGCGGAACAGCCTATATTCGGAACGGGAAAACACGCCGGCGCCGACGAGATCGGCCGCTTCGCGCAGCCGATAGACATATTTGGCGATCCAAAACAACGTATTAAGATCCCGGAGGCCGCCTTTTCCGTTTTTGACATTTGGCTCGACGAGATAGCGCGAACGCCCCGCTTGCACGATGCGGCTATCGCGTTCGGCGAGCTTGGCGGCGACGAATTCGGCCGCGGTTCCTTGCACAATCTCGTGCTCGAACCGCGTCCGCATGTCTTCGAAAAGTGTGCGATCGCCGAGAATTAAGCGTGCTTCAAGGAGTGCCGTGCGGACGGTTATGTCTTCGTGGGCCTGAAAAAGACACTCCTTGACCGAGCGTGTCGCGTGGCCGACTTTCTGACCGAGATCCCAAAGCATATAGAGGATTGCCTCGACGATGCGTTCGCCGCGCGGCCGCGCCTCGGGAGACAGCAGAAAGAGCAGATCGATGTCTGAATAGGGCGCAAGGGTCGACCGGCCATAGCCGCCCACCGCGGCGATCACGAAGCCTTCGCCGGCCGGGCCGTTTCCGGCCGGATGAACGTAAGACGTTACATAATCGAAAATCTCGCGGATCAGATCGTCTTCGATATGAGAGAGACGGCCGGCGCAAGCAAGACCGCCGCCATCAGCGAGGAACGCTTTGTGGGCGAGCCCGCGGGCGTGGCCCAAAGCGTCGCGAAAAAGCGCGACCGTTTCCTTGCGCGCTTCGTGGGCGGGCTTGCCTGGCACATGCACCGCCGCGATCTTGGCGCGCAGACCCGCGCGATGGAAAGAGGCTCCATGCGGCAAATTGATCCGATGGCGCCGGGGTTGGAGCGGCGAGGCTGTCTCGAGCACGGCGTTCATGAAGTCCGATGGGGTAGCGATGGGCAAATGCCCCGCTGCTTCTCCGAGGCCTTAGAGCCCTTATATAATTTGGGTTCCGTTTCGGTGAATGACAAGGCCGAGCCTGTCTTCAATTGTGCTTCGATCGCATCCCAGATCGCGACCGCGAGGTCGGGACCGCCGAGATTTTTGATTGCCCTGATCCCGGTCGGCGAGGTTACGTTGATTTCGGTCAAATATCCGTCGATGACGTCGATTCCGGCGAAAAGCAGGCCGCGCCGCTTGAGTTCGGGGCCAATCACGGCACAAATTTCCTGTTCGCGCGCAGTAAACTCCGCCGCCGCAGCGGCGCCGCCGCGCGCCAGATTCGAGCGGATGTCGTTGTCAGCCGGAACCCGGTTAACCGCGCCCGCCGCCACGCCATCGACGAGGATGATGCGCTTGTCGCCTTTCGCCACTTGCGGCAGAAAGCGCTGTACCACCCATGGTTCGCGAAAGCTCGCCGCGAAAAGATCGTAAAGCGAGCCAAAATTTGGATCCCGGCGGGTGATTTTGAACACCGCCGCGCCGCCATGCCCATGCAAAGGCTTCATGACCGCCTCGCCATGCGCGTCGAGAAAGGCCTCGATGGCTCCCTTGTCGCGCGTGATCAGCGTCGGCGGCATAAGCTGCGGAAAATTCATCACAAAAAGCTTCTCCGGCGCGTTGCGCACGCTCGCCGGATCATTGACGATCAGCACGTTTGGCTGCAAATGTTCAAGCAAATGCGTCGAAGTGATATAGGCGATATCGAAAGGCGGGTCTTGACGCAAAAGGATGACGTCGAGCCCGGCCAGGTCCATCGTTTGGGTGCCGCCCAGGGTGAAATGCTCGCCTTTGACGTCGCGCACCTCAAGCGGCGCCGCCGCAGCCACGACCCGGCCCTCCGATAGCGAAAGCTTGTCAGGCGTGTAGTAAAGAAGCTTATGTCCGCGCGCGCGCGCTTCGAGCAGCAGTGCGAAGGTCGAATCGCCCGCGATATTGATCTTGTCGATCGGGTCCATCTGGACGGCGACATTCAAGGCCATCGAAATTCTCCCGGGCAAAACGTCATGCTGGTGCAGGGCGCATGGACAGGGGAATTCGTCAAGGGCGCCGGTGCATCGATTTTGACCAAATTCAAGTCAGTGCCATCGTTTTGCAACGATGGGGGCTCGAACCATGCAACCATGCGGCAAATCCCCAGCATTCCCCTTAAATTGTTTCTGTTTCTCGATTCCTTGCTCAATTCCTCCGGGCAAGCATCAAGGCTCTGCCGTATGATCGCCGCGGCGCCGGAATAGCCAAAGAATCGGCAGGAGGACGAAAGGAACCGACACCGCCGTCGCGACGACGGGATCGAACAGGTCAAGTATTCTGTGCACCCCTTCGAATATGAGATGCAGGATGGCCAGAAGATAATAAGTAATAGCGCCGATGGAGACGATCTTGACGGCTTGCTGCAATTTCAACTGCAGACGGAAACGATCGTTCATCTTGCTCAAAAGATCCTTGTTTTGGCTTTCGAGCTCGATCTCGACGCGTGTGCGCAAGAGTTGTGCAGCGCGGGCAAGCTTGCGGGAAAGATTTTCCTGACGTTCCTCGGTCGCGGCGCAGGTCCGGATCGCCGGAGTAAGCCTGCGAGTTAGAAAGCCTTTCAAGGTCGGCACCTCCGGCAAGGCAATTTCGCCAAGCGCGTCGAGGCGCAGACTAACGAGTTCATGATAGGCGCGGGTCGCCCCGAATCTAAAGAGGCTTTGTGCCGCGCCGGCCTCGAGTTCGGCGGCAAGCGCGGTCAGATGGGCGAGCAATTCGCGGCTCGCGTCCAACCCTTCCCCCTCCCGCATCCGCTCCACGAGGAGGGGCAATTCGGTCTCGATGCGGCGGATGACCGGGCCAGCGGCTTCCGCTTCCGGCAGCCCCAGCAGGGCGAGCGTGCGGTAGGTTTCGACTTCGAGCAACCGGTGGACCAAGGCCCCGGCCTCGCTTGGCATCAACCGGCGGTCGAGCACGAGGAGCCGCACGAAACCGAAAGCATCCGGATGGAAATCGGTGGCGACGATGGCGGCGCCGTCCATGACCTCGGAGGCGGCAAGCTGGCTCGGCTCGAACAGTGAGCGCCATTCGTCATGGCCCGGCCCTTCCGGCAAAAGATGCAAATCAGCGGCGACAAGCAAGGGCCCCGGCTGCGGAAGCAGACGCATGAAGCTCGAAAGTTCGCCAGCTCCGGGCCGGAACGCCAATTGTGCCGCATCGCCCGAACCCGCCTTGGCCGCATCCTGAGGAAACTCCCAGGAATAGGTCATGAACTCGCCGTGATGCTCCCAGCGCAAGATAGCGGGAAGTAATTCGATCCGGTGCTGCTTCGCTTCAGGCGCCGGAGCGGGGTAGGCGCGATCCAGGCAAAAGGCTTCGAGCGCCTCCCGCGCCTTGGCGGCGGCGGGCGGATCGGTCGTGAAGGCGAAATGCAGGATGCGTTTGGCACCCACCATCGGCACGAAAGGCCGCGCGTGGACTTCGGCCAGAACACGGCCGCGCAAAGCATGCGGCGTGAACGCCGGAGTTTTCAAGGTTTGCTCGTCGGTCACGCGGCCCTCTTCCGATATTCCCTCATCCCTTGCCACGCTTGATATGGAATATAAAGAGGCCATTCATCGCCTCCTGGCGTTCCAGCGTGTCTCCGGTCTCGTGCAGGAGATGCGGAATGTCGACGACGGCGAGCGGATCGGTGCATTCCACGATCAGACGATCGCCGCTGGCGAGCCTTGCCAGCATCTTGCGGGTCCGCAAAACCGGCAAGGGACAGTTCAGGCCACGCAAATCGAGCCAGACGGAGGAATATCCGGAAATCATCTTTGGCGGCGCTTTCAACCTTGCATAAAGGAGGGTAGGGGATGCGGACATCAGATTCCAGCCTATCTTTGCGGAGTTTAGAACCATGCGGGTGATCGGCCTTGCCGGTTGGAGCGGCGCGGGCAAGACAAGTTTGATCGTCAAGCTCATCCCTTATTTGAACGAACGCGGCTTTTCCGTCTCGACGCTGAAACATGCGCATCATGCCTTCGACGTCGATCAGCCGGGCAAGGATTCCTACCTTCACCGCGAGGCAGGCGCGCGCGAAGTTCTCGTCGCCTCGGCCCGGCGTTTTGCCTTGATCCATGAATTGCGCGGCGCCGATGAGCCCCCTCTCATCGATCTTTTGCGGCGCATGAGCCCGGTCGATCTCATTCTCATCGAAGGCTACAAACGCGATTTCCACGCAAAAATCGAAGTCCATCGCGTAGCGAACGAGAAGCCCTGGCTCTACCTGGAGGATCCAACCATCGCGGCGGTGGCCACCGACGCTGCACACGGATTTCCCGCCCATTTGCCGCATGCGCATCTTGATGACATAGAGGCAATCGCCGGCTTGATGCTGGCGCTTGCCCGTCCCATCGAGGAAACCCTTGCGCGCATAGGCAAGGCGTGACGCCTGCGGGCAGCATGACAAGGAAACGCCGCGGATGCTCTATTTTTGGATCATGCTGGGGAGCGCTCTTGGCGGCGCCGCACGCTACTGGTTTTCGGGGGTCGTCTCGAACAGCATCGGGGAAACTTTTCCCTGGGGCACGATGCTCGTCAATATTTCCGGCTCCTTCGTCATCGGCTTTTTCTCCACACTGACCGGCCCCGACGGCCGCCTCTTGGTCAGCACCACGGCGCGGCAATTCGTGATGATTGGCCTCTGCGGCGGCTACACGACCTTTTCCTCCTTCAGCCTGCAAACGCTCAATCTCGCGCGAGACGGCGAATGGCTGCGGGCCGGTGCCAATGCCGGCCTATCGCTGGTCCTCTGTTTCCTTGCGGTGTGGCTTGGCCATATCCTCGCCGCGCTTCTGAACCAAATGAGGGGCATTTGACGCACCGGCAGGTCCAGCTTATTTGCGTTGGCGCGTCTGGCCTTGCCATCGCTCCATTCTTGTTTACTATTGTGCCGCCATATGGGGATGGGGTCCCCCGAAATCGCCGAATTGGCTGATGACTCCTGCCGCCAACGAGAGGCAGGAATTTTGCTGCGTGTCTGCCAGCAATCGCGGTTTTACGGCCGTTTTGCGCATGCCATTGCCATGCGGTCACGGCCGGCCTTGCGCGAGTCCCGCCCGCCGCCCCCTCTCAGCCTCCCTCAAGCGATAGGATGACTCATGACTGGCGTTTGGGCGCTCGCGTCCCTGTGGCTCGGTCTCGCATTCCTCGCGAGTCTGTTTTCGATCTGGTTCCGTATCTCGACGGCGCTTTCGGAAATCATTGTTGGAACCGTCGCGCAATTGATCATTGTCGCCGTCATTGGCGCTGCGGTGCTCGGCACCGATGAGACCTGGGTTAAGTTCTTGTCCGGCGCCGGCGCGATCGTGCTGACGTTTCTGGCAGGCGCCGAACTCGACCCCCAGGTGTTCAAGCTCAAGTGGAAGGAAGCAGCCACGGTCGGGCTCGCAAGCTTCTTTTTTCCATTTTTGGGATGCGCGGCAGCAGCCCATTATCTGCTGGGATGGGCGGTGATGCCGAGTTGGCTAGCCGGAGTTGCGATGTCGACGACTTCGGTGGCTGTCGTCTATGCCGTGATGCTCGAATTCGGCTTCAATAAAACCGAGTATGGCAAGACGATTTTGGCTGCTTGCTTCGTCACCGACCTCGGGACGGTCGTAGCACTTGGTCTCATCTTCGCACCGTTCACGATAAAGACTGTGATCTTCCTCGGGGTTGGCGCCGTGGTGTTCATCGTTCTTCCTTGGCTCACGCCTCGCTTCTTCAAGCGGTATGGAGGCCGGCCTTCCGAGCTCGAGACAAAATTTCTACTCCTTTGCCTGCTCGGAATGGGGGCGCTCGCGACCTGGGCCGACAGCGAAGCGGTGCTCCCCGCCTATCTCATCGGAATGGTGCTCGCCGGAACCGTCGGCAAGGATCACGCATTGGTCCGGCGTTTGCGCACGCTGACGTTCGGATTGCTGACGCCGTTCTATTTCATCCGCGCGGGGTCTTTCGTTTCGATTCCCGCGTTGATCGCGGCGCCGGCTGCCTTCGTTTTTTTCCTGATTATCAAAGTCGCCACAAAAGTTATTGGCGTTTATCCGGTGACCAAGCTCTTCGGCTCGCC
>PLUZ01000266.1:10508-10728 GCA_003162995.1 Methylocapsa sp.
TCCCGCTCCGGCATGTGGGCAGAAAAGCAGAGTGATGCGGGAGGCGTCCGATGTTCAGCAGAATCCTTCATGCCAATGACGGCTCGGAACACGCGTTTCACGCGCTGACGGTCGCGCTTGCGATCGCCAAACAAAACGAGTCGGCTCTCCACATGGTATCCGTCGAAGAGATCGACTACATGCCAGAGTTCGTTGAAGAGGTAAGAGAAGAAACCGGAAC
>PLUZ01000266.1:10786-23553 GCA_003162995.1 Methylocapsa sp.
AGAGGCCATTCGGCATTGTATGAGCGGCTGGTTGGGAGCCGCGCCGATCGTATCATGCACCTTGCCCAGTGCCCGGTGCTCATCGTGAAGTGAGGAGTTTGACGATGCAAATCCCGCGCGATGCCATGCTGCTGCGGATCTTCACCGGGGAGGACGAACGGCACGATCACCATCCCCTTTACGAAGCAATCGTGCTCAAAGCGCGCGAGATGCATCTTGCCGGCGCCACCGTGCTGCGCGGGCCGATGAGCTTTGGCCATTCAAGCCGCCTCCACACCTCGAAAATCCTTCGCTTATCGGAGGATTTGCCGGTCGTGATCGAGATCGTGGACAGCGAGGATAAAATCAACGCCTTTCTGCCAGTGCTCGACAGCATGATGGCGAGCGGGCTTGTCACCCTGGAGAAGGTGCAAGTCCTTCAATATGGATCGACCAGCATCATGCAAGGAAATTAGCGTAAGAGCCGCACCCGCGTTTAGCGGGAAGCAACGAGGATTTTGTTAGGGCATGTGCCGAAAATGTTGATCGGCTTTTTCGATAAGGCCATGCTCCAAGTCTTTTAATCGGGTCTGTTCAATCTCCGTGCAGGGAGGAACCGTTTTTGACCCCTAACACTCGGGAAACACAGCAGTATTTAGCGCGAAAATCTGGGGACCGAGCCAGATTTGCCAGGTGTTTTCAATGCTCTTTTTGCTGTGAAAGGTTCCTCCCTGCACGGAGATTGAAACAGAGCCGATTTAACAGCTTTCCGACAAACCTTGCGCTGACCTCAATCTTGAGCGTGATGACTTGCGAATGGATCAATGCTGGTTTTATATTCGGGGATGCATTACACGCGCTGCACCGCAACATTCGTTCGGACTGAAGGGAGAAGCGCCAGTCGTGCCTTTGGTTCGGAAACGGAGGACGACATGGTAAAACGGGTTGGCGATAAGATCTTCATCGCGGTCGCCCCCAAGCGGGGCAAGGGCGATATCGAGGAAGTGGCCAAGGGCGGGATCAATTTGATCATCAACAACCGGCCCGACGGCGAATCCGACGACCAGATGTCCTCGGCGGAAATCGAAGCGACAGCCCGGGCGCTTGGCATGGACTATGTCCATATTCCAGTGGTTCCGGCCCAAATCTCCGATGAACAAATCACCGCGATGGCCGAGGCGATCAAACAGGCTGGCGATGGCTATATCCTCGCGACATGCCGGACGGGCATGCGTGCGATGACCATCTTCGCGCTGGCGCAAGCCAAAATCGGCGTGAAACATGAGGACCTGCTAGGGCTCGCGAAGACGATGGGCTTCGACTTGATCGACCATCGCGAGAGAATGATCCAGTTGAACAAGGCCCACGCCGAGGCGGAAAAAGCCAAGGCCGAGGGCTGAGGCGCGCCGCTTGGCACGTGGGTTGGGTTTGGTGACGCAGCGCACCCAGCCCCGCGGCGCGACAAGGCTTCAAGCGAGATTCGAAGAAGGCGCTGAAGGACGCTCGGAATGTGGGCAATTGGTCGGCCCCCGCGCACCAGTCGCAAAACAAAGCGTTTTCCATAGGGGGGTATTGCGATGTCGTGGACCCGCGACTCGAACCCCCGAAGAGGTTGGCCAATTTTGTTCGATGGCGGCTCGCCCATGCCCCCCGAACCAAAACAAGTTCACACGATTCCCCGCGCGCAGTAGCGGCCGCGCCCGGTCATTTCGCGGAGTCCGATCTCGGCGGCCATGGTTTGCGCCGCCCGCGGTGTCACCCCGAGCGCGGCGGCGATCATGCTGGCCGAGTCGATCGGCCGCGCCAGGATCAAGTCCACCAAAGCGGGCAGCTTTGAGCTGGACCGGCGGCCCGTGAGCTTGCTCTCCAACTGCTTGCGCGCGAGCAGCCAGCGGTCATGGTCCTTCATCCCTGCCCCCGCCCCCGCNNGCACTGGGATTTTGCCAGGGAGACGCTGGTTGTTTTTTGCCATGTCGTTGGTTAAAATCGCGCCGCGATTGGTCGGCCGGACGGGACCCTTTGGGGTGGCTGAGTGTCGTTCTATGCATATGCGTCATTGATTTGGTATTTTGCGCGGCGCAATCCTAACCAGCCGGGCGGGTTTCTCCGTGACCGGCGTACATCGGGGCAATGAGATCATGACCTTTACCGGGGCGACGGGCGCGGCACCACCCAGCATCCTTGACCGCGAACGCATCATCGCCAAGCCAGGCTTCAATCGCTGGCTCGTGCCTCCCGCCGCGCTCGCCATTCATCTCTGTATCGGCATGGCTTATGGGTTCAGCGTTTTCTGGCTGCCTCTGTCGCGCGCGGTCGCAACCGCGACCGGCACCAAAGTGCAAACCTGCGCCGGCGATGCCACGACATTCTGGGAGAAGACGATCGGGACGCTGCATGCCCTGACGGCGACCAATTGCGAATGGACGCAATTCGATCTCGGCTGGATGTTCACGCTTTTCTTTGTCCTGCTCGGCTCTTCCGCGGCGCTCTGGGGCGGCTGGCTCGAGCATGCGGGGCCGCGCAAGGCGGGTCTCTACGCGGCGCTCTGCTGGTGCGGCGGCCTCATGATATCGGCGCTCGGCGTCAAAACCCATCAGCTGTGGATGCTCTGGGTCGGTTCCGGCATCATTGGCGGCGTTGGTCTTGGCCTTGGCTATATCTCGCCGGTTTCGACGCTGATCAAATGGTTTCCGGACCGGCGTGGCATGGCGACGGGCATGGCGATCATGGGTTTTGGCGGCGGCGCCATGATCGGCTCGCCGCTCGCCAATCTCCTCATGAATTATTTCAAGACACCGACGTCGGTAGGCGTATGGGAAACCTTTGTCGTCCTTGGTCTTGGCTATTTTGTCTATATGGTCGCAGGCGCCTTTTCCTACCGGGTGCCCCCGGATCATTGGAGCCCGGACGGCTGGTCGCCTTCCTCGGTACGAAAGGCCATGATCACGACAGAGAATGTCCATCTGAAGGACGCGCATAAGACGCCGCAATTCTGGCTGATCTGGGCGGTTCTTTGTCTCAATGTTTCTGCCGGCATCGGCATCATCGGCGCCGCGTCGCCGATGCTGCAAGAGACATTCGGCGGCACTCTGTTCCATGATCCATCAGTCGGGTTCACCCAGTTCACGGATGCCCAAAAGACGCTCGCTGCCGCGATCGGCGGCGGCTTTGTCGGCCTTTTCTCTTTGTTCAACATTGGAGGCAGGTTTTTTTGGGCGACGCTTTCCGATAAAATAGGCCGCAAAACAACCTATTTTGCCTTCTTCGTCCTCGGCATTGCTTGCTACACCAGTGCGCCGGCCCTTGCGAGTATGAAGTCTGTCGCGATTTTTGCCGCCTCCTTTTGCATCATTGCCTCCATGTATGGCGGCGGCTTTGCCACAGTCCCTGCCTATCTCGCGGACATGTTCGGCACGCGATATGTCGGCGCGATCCACGGCCGTTTGCTCACCGCGTGGTCAACGGCGGGGATCGTCGGCCCGGTGATCGTCAACTATCTGCATGACACGCGGGTGGCCGAAGGCGTGCCGCGCGACCATATCTACGCAGAGATCTTCTATGTGCTCGCGGCGTTGCTGGCCGTTGGATTTATCTGCAACGCGCTCATCCGTCCGGTCGCGCCCAAATGGCATATTAAGGAAGGCAGCCTCAAAACGGCAGGTTCGCATTCCGAAACCTTCAAATCCTACGGCATTGGCCGCGGAGGTTTCGATGCAAAGGCCATGTTGGCCTGGGCAACGGTGGTGATCCCGCTTGCTTGGGGCATCTGGAAGACACTCGAGAACGCCGCGAAAATCGTCCAATTCTAAACGTGCCAACTGCACATCATGGCGCGTTCTGCCGGTTTTTGGGAGCATGACCGCGTTTGGCCCGGTTGCCGCCAGGGCTATTGTTTCTTCTTCGTGGATGCAGATGTGTTGCCGGAGCAGCCCGGCGGCCCGTCAAGCAAGGCCAAATCCTTGTTTCTGGCATGAATTTCCCGTTCGAAATGCAGCCGGATCGCGCGGCTGTGTCCAACCGCCGTGCTGCGCAGCGCGGAGAGAGCATTTTCAGCGCGCTCAAGAAGGGCTTTGATCCTCTGACGGCGCGTTTCGTCTTCATCCGGCATGCGATGTCCCCCGGCCCTGCGCTCGATGCGCGCCCGGTATTTCGCAGCCGCCGGGCTTAACGATCAAACACTAAGCTTAAGGCAGCAGTGCGGCGAAGCTGTTCGCTGCGAACCCCGACACCCCCGGAAAGAACAGGGGGGCATCACGATCGCGCCATGAGTTCGACGGTGAAACCGTAAATACGCAACCTTGCTGACTCTGGCATGGCGGCGAGAGTATCGAGATAGGCCAGACCAGCCTGGCACAGTTTTGTGTCGGCGATGGGTGGATTGCCAACCTTGCCGTCGAGCAGCGCTTCGATCTCCGGCGTTTCGAGCCCCCTTTCGCGCAACACCTTTTCGAGCGCCTCGAAATCCGAATCGGTCGGCGCCTCTCTTTCGACCCGTTTCATTTCGCCATCATGAATGGCGTCGATGCCAGCGATCCCCATGGCCACCACAAGGCCTCGGTTTTGCGCCGAAAATTCGAAAAAGCCGCTGCTCTCCGCGCCATTGAGAAAATCGACGCAGAGATGCGGATCCTTGGCCGCGAGCGCGCGCAACATCGAAGACTGAATTTCGAAAATATGCTCCAAGGCCGGGTTGCCGGCTTTGGCCGCCAGAATCCCGCGTGACTGGCGCAAGGAATGAACGGCTTCCGCCATAAGGAAATCGGTGCTTCCAATCCCGCGACCCGCGGCGAGCCGATTCGAAAAAGCCGCCAAAAAAGACTCATATTCCAAGGGAAAAGTGGTTTTCAGACGCTCAAAAAATGCGGCATATTCGGGCGCGGTCTTGAGCTTTTCCTCAAGGCCATGCTGGGCGGCGGCGATCTCATAAGGTGAGGGTCCACGCTTGCCCGGGCGGGTGGACGCCGTTTCGCTCGAGGACGGGGACCATGTTTCCGGGCCGATCGCCTTTTGCAAAAGGGTCGCGCCAGCAATGATCCCGGCAAGGGCGGCAAGGCCCAAAAGCACGCGCCGCAAAATATTCACGCGAGCGGATCTCCGATGCCGGGTTGCTTGAACAGACGCCCCGACTTTGCCCAAAACAGAGCAAACCAGCAAGTCCGCTCTGAAATCCGCCTCCGCCTCGAGAGTGGCGGCGCGCGTAGCGCCGCCTGCCACACAATCTCCAGTCCGCATCGCGGATTTTGCAAGCGCATGGCCGGCATCTCTCTCCCGGACTTGACGAAGCGCCGGTCAACCCTCCAGTTTGCGGCGCACCAAAACGGACGGGATGCAAAATGACCGAGACCACGCCACAAGACCGCCTCCAAATGAAAAACCGTACGAAATTGGTCCATGCCGGGCGCCACGCGAGCGAGCAGCATGGCTTCGTCAACACGCCGGTCTATCGCGGGTCAACCGTGCTTTTTCCCACTCTGGAGGATTTCTCGGCGCGCAAGGCACGGTTCAGCTACGCAACCAAGGGAAGCCCGACAACGGCGGCGCTGGAAAACGCGTGGACGGAACTGTCCGGCGCTGCCGGAACGGTGCTTGCCCCTTCGGGCCTCGCCGCGATCACGCTCGCCCTGCTGACCGCCGTCAAATCCGGCGATCATATCCTCGTGACGGACGCGGTCTATCTCCCCTCTCGCATCTTCTGCGATACGGTTTTGACCCGCATGGGCGTCGAGACAAGCTATTACGATCCCGCCCTCGGCGCTGCGATCGAATCCTTGATCCGGCCGAACACAAGCGTGATCTTCGTCGAGACTCCCGGTTCGCAAAGCTTTGAAGTTCAGGATGTTCCGGCGATCGCCGCGGTTGCGCGGGCCAAGGGCATTTGCACGATCCTCGACAACACCTGGGCAACGCCCTTGTTCTTTCCGCCGCATGCGCGCGGCGCCGACATGGCGGTCGAAGCCGGAACCAAATATCTTGGCGGCCATTCCGACCTGCTGATCGGGCTCGTATCCGCCAATCCGGAATGGTTTCCAAGGCTCAGAGCGACCTTCGACGCCTTTGCGATGTGCGCCGGGCCGGAGGATGTCTTTTTGAGTTTGCGCGGGCTGCGCACGCTCGACCTCAGGCTGCGGGAAGCCGAGCGCCAGGCCCTCGATCTTGCCGGCTGGCTTAAAGCCCGCAAGGAGGTTGTTCAAATCCTGCATCCAGCCTTTCCCTCCTGTCCTGGGCACGCCATTTGGAAACGCGATTTCCTGGGATCGTCGGGACTTTTCTCCGTTCTTCTCGCGCCATGCTCGCGCACGGCGCTCGCCGCCATGCTCGACGGGCTGAAGCTGTTTGGCATGGGCTATTCCTGGGGTGGTTTCGAGAGCCTTGTCATTCCCTTCGATTGCCGGAATTATCGCAGTGCCACGGCGTGGAATCCGCCAGGTCCCGCCTTGCGCTTTTCCGTCGGCCTTGAAGACATTGAGGATCTGAAGGCGGATCTCGACGCAGGTTTCGAGAGGATGCGAGCAACGGCTTAAAATAGGTTTGGCCGCGTGAAAAGAGCGGAGCCTAATTCTTAGGCATCTGCCTAACTGCGCAGCAATAGTTCAGGGATGAGTTGAAACTGTGGATTAGGAGGTTTGATGAGAAGGATGCCGCCGCAAAGGCGAAATTCGCCTTGCCCGCCGGCTGAAATCGCCATTTTTGCAATTAAATACTGTGGTGTTAAATAGGATGGTGTTCGTGCGTCGGGTATAGTCCTTGACCGGATTCACGTCCTAGAGCGATTCCTTATCGCGGAGTTGATTCCATCTGAGCGATAAGGAAGCGCTCAGCTTCAAAGCGTTGGAGCATGCCGGAATCGAAAAAGTCGAGCGACTTTTTCGGAATATGCTCTGGCTCCCGGAGAACAAGAGAGCGCGGCAAAGATGAGGACTGGAAAATGAGCATGAACCATGCTTATCGCCACCTGGATGAACTGCCAGTTGTATTTCCGATCTTTCCGCTCGCGGGCGCCTTGCTGCTCCCTCGCGGCGAATTGCCTCTCAATGTCTTCGAGCAGCGCTATCTCGCCATGGTGGACGACGCCCTCAAAAGTCACCGGATCGTCGGCATGATTCAACCCGATCCCGAGGCAGGGACGGGAACCGACGTGCCGGCCCTGTTTTCGGTCGGCTGCGCGGGGCGGATTACCCAATTCGCCGAATCCGGCGACGGACGCTACCTTATCACGCTGACGGGGATTGCGCGGTTCAAGATCGTCGAAGAACTTGCCGGGACCACGCCATACCGGCAGTGCCGCGCCGATTTCAGCCCGTTTTTTGTCGATTTTAGTCCCCGTGCCGGCGAGGATCAGGTCGATCGCGACGGCGTCTTGCGCACCTTGCGCGACTTTGCCGACACCAACCATCTCCAGGTCGATTGGAACAGCATCCACAATGCGCCGAACGAGGCGCTCGTCAATGCACTCTCCATGATGAGCCCATGCAGCCCAAAGGAAAAGCAGGCGCTTCTCGAAGCGCGCGACCTGAAAGGCCGGGCGGATGTGCTCGTTGCGATTACCGAAATCGAACTTGCGCGCGGGAAAAACGAATCGACACCCCTGCACTAAACCCGTAGGGGATTGCGGTCCCGTACTTCCACGGGAACCGCACAGGCTAGAGGACGGATCGATGGTGGATAAACAGAAGGAATTGGCTGGGAAGCAAGCTCCGGAACCGTCGCGGATCGATCCGCGGCTGCTCGAAATCCTGGTGTGTCCGCGGACCAAGACGACGCTCGAATATGACGCACAGAATCAGGAACTTATTTCCCGCGCGGCCAAGCTTGCCTATCCGATCCGCGACGGCATTCCGATCATGCTCCCNNATCAGATGAGTCCATCTGATCGGGAAGCGCTCAGGGTCTCGGTCTCTGTGTTTGCCGCATCCTCACTCCAAACACTCCGGAATTTTTTGAGATCACGCTCTTTTCGCATGATCTTCGCTGATCTCTGCGCACAATAAGCTCAGTTTCGCGGGCAACTCCGCTCTCCCGCCTGTTCGAGCTGACCCTTATGACTTAATTATGAATTGCAATTTATTTCATTTCGGGAGGAAATCATGTTCCGCAAATTTGCCGCCGCCGCTTTTGCAGCGGCGTTGATTTTCGCTCCGCATGCAGAGGCCTGCACCGGCATCCGACTCATTGCAGTCGATGGCGGGGTCGTTCCGGGCCGTACCTTGGAATTCGGCTTCGATCTGAAATCGGACGTCATCGTCATCCCAAAAGGGACAACGATCGTTGGCTCGACGCCGAATGGAAGCCACGGAATATACTACACAACCAAATATGGGATGCTCGGCGCCAACGCGGTGGGTTTGCCTGTCATCATCGATGGCATCAATGATCAGGGCCTTTACGTCGGCATTTTCTATTTTCCCGGCTACGCCTCTTATCCGGATGCGAGCGAGGAAAATGCTGCGCGCGCGATGGCACCGCATGAATATGCCAATTGGATTCTCGGAAACTTTGCCACTATCGATGAAGTAAAATCGCATTTCGATAAAGTCGTGCTCGTGCCGGTCGTCGTCGAAGCCATCAAACAGGCGCCGCCGGTTCATTTCGTCATCCATGACCGCAGCGGCAAATCCGTGGTCATCGAGCCGGTCGATAAAACCCTCAAGATTCATGACAATCCGCTTGGCGTCATGTCCAATGCGCCGGCTTTCGATTGGCATATGACCAATTTGCGCAACTATATCAATCTGACCGCGACCAATGTTCCGCCCGTCGATCTCGACCATCTCAAGCTCGCTCAGTTTGGCCAAGGCAGCGGCATGCATGGGCTGCCAGGCGATTTCACGCCGCCCTCGCGATTGGTGCGGGCGGTCGCCTTTTCACAAGCGGCGCTGCCTTCGAAAACCGCGCCGGAGGCCGTGCTCCAGGCATTCCATATCCTCAACGCATTCGACATTCCGATTGGCGCCGTGCGCGAGGACCATGCCGGCACCGTTGATACGGATTACACGCTTTGGACGAGCGCCGCCGACCTCAAGAACCTCAAATGGTATTTCAAGACCTATAATGATCAGTCGATCCGTGTCGTCGATCTTGCCGCCGCGATCGCGGCCGCGAAGGGCAAACCGAAGTTCATCAAAATGGATTCGCAACAGCCCGTTCAGGATATTTCGACTGAGGTACAATAAATATCCTTGTCGAGGAAATTCCCGTCTTATGCCAGCGAAACGATCCAGTCTTGCTCGACAAGCGCATGAAGCCCTTCCTTCAAGACCATGATCGCTTCAAGATGAATCGCTCATGGTTTCACTCTCTTTGATTTGCCGCATCATCATATCCAGAAAGTCTGCAACTTTTTGGGATCATGCTCTAAGGAATGACGGAATCGCTGGCACGCCTCACGAGGCGATCCCATAAAAGAGTTCAGTGTGCCATGTCCAACGCGGTCACCCAACTTTTGACAATCCTCGATCTCGAGCGGATCGAGGAAAATATTTATCGCGGACGCAGCCCGCAGGTTGGCTGGCAGCGGGTGTTCGGCGGCCTTGTCGTCGCGCAAGCCCTCGTCGCAGCGGCTCGCACCGTCGAAGAACGGGCGCCGCATTCCTTGCATGGCTATTTCCTTTTGCCCGGCGATCCCGCGGTGCCGATCGTCTATGAAGTCGACCGGATCCGGGACGGGAAAAGCTTCACCACGCGGCGCTGCAACGCGATCCAACATGGGCGCGCGATTTTCTCCCTCTCGGCATCGTTCCAGATCGAGGAGCCTGGGCTCGAACATGCTGTTACAATGCCCAAGGTTCCGTTGCCTGAAGACCTGCCAAGCGAATCCGAAATCCTGAGGCGCTTTGGTGCCTCGATGCCGGACTCCATTCGCCGCTGGTTTGCCCAAGACCGCCCCATCGAAATCCGTCCCGTCGATCTTAGCCGTTATGTCCAGCATGAAACTGGCGCCCTCGAACAGTATGTCTGGCTGCGCGCGACGGGGCCGCTCCCGAGCGATCCCGCCATTCATCGCGCCGTGCTCGCTTATCTTTCCGACATGACTCTGCTCGACGTCGCGCTCGGCGCGCATGGCCATTCCGTCTTCGATACCGGCCTCCAGGTCGCCAGCCTCGATCATGCCTTGTGGTTTCACCGGCCGTTCCGCGCGGATGATTGGCTCCTCTATGCGCAAGACAGCCCGAACTCTTGCGGCGCACGGGGTTTCGCTCGCGGGCTCGTCTTCTCCTACGACGGCCATCTCGTTGCCTCCGTCGCTCAGGAAGGATTGATGCGCCCGAAGCCCGCCCCCCGGGGCGCTTTGTTTTGAGCGCCCGCGCCGCGCTGGCTTGGATGCGTGTATTCATCTGCCGGATCGAAAAAGTGGCCATTTTCCTGGCCAAATCAGGCCTTAAGCACCACAATTCCCCGACCCTACGCCGGGCCTCGAACCGGTAACTGGCCCGAGGCTTGCTATCACCAACGAAAGCATGGCCGCGCTGTCCGCGCCCGGCCTTGCGCCCGCGAGCAAATTCCCACCCAGTTTCAGAAGTTCCAAGGTAGAGGCAAGCAGGAAAGCAACATGAAAATAGTTACTGCAATCATTAAGCCATTCAAGCTGGACGAGGTTCGTGACGCTCTGACGGCGATTGGCGCGACCGGGATGACCGTGACCGAAGTCAANNCTCGAAGCCATCTGCACGGCGGCTCGAACAGGGGAGATTGGCGACGGCAAAATCTTCGTTACCGCGCTCGATCAAGCGGTCCGTATCCGGACCGGAGAACGCGATAACGAAGCCATCTAACGCTCCCCTTCCTCCATTTTCGAAGTTTTTCAGGAGTTGGATATGACGATTCGTTTCTTTCCAAGGGGTGCCCCCCGGGCGATCGGTTTAGGGCTTTTGCTGGCCGCGGGCACGGCCGGGCTGGCCTTCGCGGATGCCGCTGCCCCCGTGCCCAACAAAGGCGACACCGCCTGGATGCTGACCTCGACGGCGCTCGTCCTGATGATGTCGATTCCGGGCCTCGCGCTTTTCTACGGCGGCATGGTCCGTAAGAAAAACATGGCTTCCATACTCTCCCAGGTGTTCGCGATCGTCGCCCTCGTCTCGATCGTTTGGGTCCTTTACGGCTATTCGCTCGCCTTTACCGAAGGCAGCCATCAATTGGTTCCGTTCGCATCAGGCGACCATCCCTGGCTTGGCTTTCTGCAAGGCTATGAATGGAACAATCTTGTCGGCGGATTGGATCGGGCCTTTCTCAAAGGAATTACCCCGGATTCGAACGTGCCGACCTTTTCCAATGGCGTCGTCATTCCCGAATATGTCTATATGGCGTTTCAGATGACCTTCGCCATCATTACCCCCGCCTTGATCATCGGCGGCTTCGCCGAACGCATGAAATTCTCGGCCGTCTTTGTCTTTATCCTGCTTTGGGTGACCTTCATTTATTTCCCGATCGCGCATGGTGTCTGGTACTGGGCGGGTCCGGACGCGATCGCCGATGCCGCGAAAGCCCTGGCCGACGCCCCCGACGATGCCGCCAAGGAGGTCGCGCAGGCGAACCTCGACGCGGTTCTGAACAATGCCGGCTTTTTCAATAAAATGGGGGCGCTCGATTTCGCTGGCGGCACCGTGGTCCATATCAACGCGGGCATCGCAGGCTTTGTTGGGTGCTTGTTCCTCGGCAGGCGGATCGGCTATCCGCACGATATCGAGCCGCCTCATTCCATCACCATGTCGATGATCGGCGCCTCCCTCCTGTGGGTCGGCTGGTTCGGCTTCAACGCCGGCAGCGCCCTCGGTTCCGGCCCCCTGGCCACCAGCGCCTTCGTCAACACCCACTTCGCCGCCGCCGCCGCGGCCGTCGGCTGGTCCATCGCCGAGTGGATTCACAACGGCAAGCCCACCGCCCTGGGCGCCATCTCCGGCGCCGTCGCCGGCCTGGTGGCCATCACTCCGGCCTCGGGCTTCGTCCAGCCCTTCGCGGCTCTGGCCATCGGCCTCATCGCCGGCCTGTTCTGCTTCTTCATGGTCTTCATGGTCAAGAGCTTCTTCCGCTACGACGACTCGCTGGACGCTTTCGGAGTCCACGGAGCCGGCGGAACCCTGGGCGCTCTGCTCACCGGCCTCTTCGCCACCCGCGCCATCAACGCCGCCTTCGGCCATGACGCCGCGGGCAACTTGGTCGCCACCGGCGCCATGGACGGGCACTGGGGCCAGTTGCTCAACCAGGCCGCCGGCGTCGGCATCGCCTGGAGCATCTCCATCGTCGGTACGCTGATCCTGCTCTTCGCCGTCGACAAGCTGATCGGGCTCCGCGTCTCGCCCGAAGAGGAAGCCGCCGGCCTGGATCTCTCGCAACACAACGAGGAAGGCTACGACCTGGGCTCATAGCCCTGGCAACGCCGCCGGCCTTGAAGACGCCGCGGCCCGGTTCCGCACGCTTCCCCTTTTCGCCTGGAAGCGTGCGGAACCGGCCCGGCGTTCAATGAAAATTCCGGCCGAGGGCCCCGAACTGCCCTCCCGCCTGTTACGCTGTCAAACGAGGCATTTTGAACATGCTCAAAATCGAAGCGGTACTCCAGCCCTCCAAGCTGGACGCAGTCAAGGACGCCCTGCTCGAAGCGGGCATCGAAGGCATGACCATCCTGGAGGCCCGCGGTCATGGCCGCCAGAAGGGCCACACCGAGTTCTATCGCGGCCGTGAATACACCGTCGATCTCCTGCCCAAGGTCAAGATCGAACTGGTGGTCACCGATGAGTTGAAGGAAAAGGCCGTGCAGGCCATCATCGGAGCAGCCCGCACCGGCCGCATCGGCGACG
>PLUZ01000214.1 GCA_003162995.1 Methylocapsa sp.
GGTCGCCGAGAGATGAATGGCGGAATCCGGCATTGGCCGATGGGTTAACTCCGACATTCCATAATGGGCCTTATGCGGCAAAAGCAAAGCCGAGACATCAATTACCTAAAAGCTGGGTCGCAATCGGGTTGTCGCGAGCAAGCATTTCTCGGACATCTCTCTTGAGACCTCCCGTAAAAAATAATGGGTTCCGCGACGAAACGCGAAATATTTCTCCAATAAGCCGATCCAAATCGTTAACATGTAATTTGTACATAGGCATTGTCGCGCTGCTCTGCACAGGGGTTGTTCCCCAATCAACCAACATCTGTGCGCCGTTTTTCAAAACCTTATCAGGGTACCTTATTTCCTCAAAATCGTGGACGTCGGCAATTGTCGCATCAAATTGCTGAAGTTCGGTTGAATCAAAATCGGTCTTAAAAAAGTTCCATATATCAATCAACTTGTGGCCGAATTTTTTACTCTTAAGGTCTTGCAACGAATGTGTTCGGGACAAGCCAGCCTTCAAAAACATCTCAAGTGCGTGATGATAGAGATTGCCACACACCGGCAGTAAGCCTGCCAATGCTGTTCGCCGAGCTGCCACGTAATATTGCACTCCAAGTCTCATAAATTCTTCGTCTTCCCGACTTGTGCACATTGGCTCTGACCTTGTCAAAGAACCCGTCTTTCAAAATATGGATGGATTGGAGCGAGTTTCCAGCACACAGTTTGGTTAGCCCGGGGTAACAGGTTTCCCTGAGTTGCAAAAATCAAGCAGACTGTGTGGAAACGCCGGCGGATTGAAGATGGCCGGGCGTGGTGGGGGGTTTGGCGGTATTTGCCATTTTTTGCCCAAAGCTGCTCCTGATCTTGCTTGCGCTTTCAGGAATGCCCTGAAGCAGCCCTTGCAGCCGACCTGGCGCGATTTAAGGCGTTTTCACGCCGCCACGGCCGCCATTAGCTTTTCCATGCCAAGGATGTTGAGCGCCCGTCGCAGATTGTAGACGAGCGCCGTAAGGCTGAACTCGGCGCGCACCTTTTCGAGGCGTCGCATGAGGAAGGCGCCCTGNNTTCATCCATTGCTTGATGCTGCCGAAAGGATGCTCGACGATCTCGCGACGGCAGTCGAGAATGTCGGGCCTCGCCGCCAGGCGCTGCGCCATGCGATCGAGCGCGTCCTCGTTTTCGATGCGGGAGACCGAGCGGACGTCGTTCGTACATCGTGTGCGCAGCGGGCAGTCGCGGCAGGCTTTGGGGTTGCCGTAGTCGATCTTCTTGAGATCGCGCAGCTTGCCTTCGCGGATCGGCGTCAGCGCCTGCCCGGCGGGACAAATGTAGGCGTTCTGTTCCGCGTCGTAGTGGAATTCGTCCTTGCGGAAAAAGCCGTTCTTCACGGCCGCCCCGCGTTGCGGGCGCGGCACATGCGGCGTCAGGCCGGCTTCCTCGCAGGAAGCGATGTCCTCGGTCCTGAAATAACCCTTGTCGGCGACCACATCGATTTTTTCGACCTCAAGTATCTCTCGCGCCGGCTCCGCCGTGCGTTGCAAAAGGCCCATGTCCAGAACATCGTTCGACACCGTCTGTTCAACAATCATCTTGTGCTTGGCGTCGACGGCGATCTGGATGTTGTAGCCGACGCCGACCTTTGTATGCGCCGCCATGGCGCGGCTGTCGGGATCGGTGAGCGACACCTGGCTTTCGCCACTCTTTTCCAGCGTGGAAAGATGCGCTGCATATTCGCCGCGCTTCTTTTTCAGCGCTTCGATCTTTTCCGCCAGATTCTTGACCCGCGAACCGCCGGTCGCGCGCTCTTCGGCATCGCCCGCGTCGAGCCGTTTCAAATAATCCTCCAGCTTCTTGTCGGCGGCCTCGATGAATTTTTGCAGCGACCCCGTCGTGAAGTTCCGGTCTTTATTGTTGACCGCCTTGATGCGCGTGCCATCAACCGCCAGCAACTCGCGTCCGAACAGATCAAGCCGCCGGCACAATATCACGAACTCCCGAAAAACCTTTTTGAACGCGGCGCGATTGTCGCTCCGGAAATCGGCGATGGTCTTGAAGTCCGGCTTCAAGCTCCGTAACAGCCAGATGACCTCAATGTTGCGATGACATTCGGCCTCAAGACGGCGGCTCGACCGCACCCGGTTGAGATAGCCGTAGATGTACAGCTTCAGCAGATCGCCGGGCGCGTAGCCGGGACGGCCCGTCGCCTTCGGCTCAACGCGCTCAAAACCAGCCACCCTTAAATCAAGCCCTTCGACAAAGGCATCGATGAATCGGACGGGGTTGTCGGCGGCGACATAATCATCGATCGCCTCGGGCAAAAGCAGGAGTTGCCCGCGATCGAGCCCATGAATGTGCATCATGCCCGATGCTAACCGGATGCCGGTGCCAATGGAATCTCATCAGGCGGACTTTCCACACAGTCTGCAAGAATTCCGCACCGCGAATCTACGTCAATTATTTCAACCACTTATTCTGTGCAGAAATCAGGGGCAAATCTCTGTTCCTGCCCGCAGCAGAACTTTAAACTAAGACATTGCAGCATTGTCACCTATTTTGCGCCAGCCGCTTCGGCGTGCTAGGCCAGCCGGGACGTCCGCCCAATGAGCCCGATTCATGATCCCGCGCTATTCCCGACCCGAAATGGCCGCCATATGGGAGGCGCAGACACGGTTTCGAATCTGGTTCGAGATCGAGGCCCATGCCTGCGACGCCCTGGCCGAAATCGGCGTTATCCCTAAGGAAGCCGCCAAGGTGATCTGGGAAAAGGCCGGCCATGTGACCTTCGACGTGGCGCAGATCGATGCGATCGAGAAGGTCACCCATCACGACGTCATCGCATTTTTGACGCATCTCGCCGAATTCATTGGACCAGAGTCGCGCTTTGTACATCAAGGCATGACCTCTTCCGACCTGCTCGACACGTGTCTGGCCGTGCAGCTCACGCGCGCTTCCGACATTCTTTTGGCTAGCATCGACGCCCTGCTCGGCGCCTTAAAACGCCGCGCGTTCGAACATAAATTCACGCCCGTGATTGGCCGCTCGCATGGCATCCATGCGGAGCCAATGACTTTTGGGCTGAAGCTCGCACAAGCCTATGCGGAGTTTTCGCGCGGCCGTGAGCGCTTGGTGAATGCGCGAAAAGAAATCGCGACCTGCGCGATTTCCGGCGCCGTCGGCACTTATGCGAATATCGATCCGCGGGTCGAAGCCTATGTCGCGGAAAAACTCGGACTTGCCGTCGAGCCCGCCTCGACGCAAATCATTCCGCGCGATCGCCACGCGATGTTCTTCGCGACGCTGGGCGTCATTGCCTCCTCGATGGAGCGGCTTGCCACCGAGATCCGGCATATGCAGCGCACGGAAGTGCTGGAAGCGGAAGAGTTTTTCGCGGAAGGGCAGAAAGGCTCGTCCGCCATGCCGCACAAGCGCAATCCGGTGTTGAGCGAAAACGTCACTGGGCTTGCCCGCCTCGTGCGCGCCATGGCGATCCCGGCCATGGAAAATGTCGCGCTTTGGCACGAGCGCGATATTTCGCATTCCTCCGTCGAGCGGATGATTGCGCCGGACGCGACGGTCACGCTCGATTTCGCACTCGCGCGTCTGACCCAAGTGATTGAAAAGCTCATTGTCTATCCCGCCAATATGAAAAAAAATCTGGATCGCTTGGGCGGCCTTATTCATTCGCAGCGGGTCCTTCTCGCCTTGACCCAAGGCGGCGTGAGCCGCGAAGAGGCTTATGCGCTGGTTCAGCGCAACGCCATGCCGGTGTGGCGCGGCGAGGGCGATTTTTTGACGCTCTTGAAAAACGACAAGGACGTGCGCAAAGTGCTTGGCACGGATGAACTGGAAGAACTGTTCGATCTTGGCTATCATTTGAAAAATATCGATTTCATTTTTGAGCGCGTCTTTGGCGAGAGTTGAAGATCGCGCTTTCAACACTTTGGGGAACGCGCAATGTCTTCGACTCTCATTGAATTCACCGATCGCGCACTCTCCAAGGGCCTTGAACGCGATGAAATCGCGCAAGCGCTGCGTGCCGCGGGGTGGCCCAAGGACGAGGTCACCGCTGCGCTCAATGCCTTCGCAGAGACCGATTTTCCGATCCCCGTGCCAAAACCGAAACCGCAGGTCTCGGCGCGCGAGACATTCGTCCAGCTGCTCTTTTTTACATCTCTCTACACCTGCACTTGGTCTTTCATTTCGCTCATCTTCACCTTTATCGACCGGTCTCTGCCCAATCTGCTTAACGACCGGGGCGATCTCTTTGTCTCCATACGCCTCGAAATTTCGACTCTGATCGTTTTCTTTCCCTTGTTCGTGTTGATGTTCCGCCTCGCCAATCGAACCGCGGCCGATCCGACGCGCCGCGCGTCCAGAGTCCGCCGATGGTTTGTCTATCTCACTCTCTTCATCGCCGCGGTGATCTTTGCCGGTGATGTCGTCACCCTCGTCTACTGGTTCCTAAGCGGCGAATTCACCACCGCCCTGCTTCTCAAGGTCCTGACTATCGCGGTCGTGGCCGGCGGCCTTTTCGCCTATTTTCTGCATGATGTGCGCCATGACGAGCAGGAATGAGCAGGCGAAAATGAATCGAGGTTCGTCGCTTTTCTTGATAACCAGCGGTGTCTGCGTCGGCACCGCGGTCGCGTTTGGACTTTGGATCATGCCGTCGCCCTTGGCTCAGCGTGAGATCGAACTCGATAAGCAGCGGGTCGAGGATCTGATTGCCATCGCGGACGCGGTTTTGTCCTATCAGCGGGCGAAAGGAAAATTCCCCGCTGCGCTGAGCGCCCTGCCGGAGTCTGCAACGCTTCATCTCGCCGACCGGCAAACGAACACAGCTTACGGCTACAGTCTGAACGGCCCGCGTGAATTTAAAGTCTGCGCTGACTTCACAACCGTTTCGGACAAAGCCGTGAAATCCTCCCCGCCTGAGACTTCGGGATGGAAACATCAAATAGGCCGTCAGTGCTTCGCTTTTTCTGCTCCTGCCAGTACGGCCACGGGCGGCGGCTAAGATATGAGTCTGCCAAATGGCTCTTCGGCGGCAATCATATTTCTATAAGGGCACAATCCTTTCGTGTAGGACATGCGGTTAGTGTGGCCCTCCGGCCGTAAACATTGGAGTGAGAGTTTCGATGCCTAGCGATAATTGCCTTGAAGGCCTGATCAGCCAGATCGTCGCCGATCCCGCCCTTCATGCGCGGTGGCTGAACACATTTTCCTATCTCGAATATGTCGGCTTTCGCAAGATCGTGAAGAGCCAAAGGGCCGAGGTGTTGACCGCCGCGATTCTCGGCCACGCCTGCGAGGAAGGCCGCCATGCGCTCGGTCTCAAAAAGCTCGCGGTGAAACTGGGCGGCGCCGGTTTTGATTCCTACGCGCCGCAAGTTCTCCTCTGCGGCGAAGAGGCGGAGGCCTATTTTCAGGATCTCGACCAGTCTTGCGACGAAGCCTTTGCGGATCGCTCCGCCGATGAGCGCGTCAGGCTCGCTTACGGCTATGTGACATGGCTCGTCGAGCGGCGTGCGCTGGACGTCTATGGACTCTACAAAGACGCGCTTGGAGACTCGGAGATCGCCAGAAAGCTCGGCGGCCTGCTCGCGGAAGAAACCAAGCATCTTTCCGATATCGAGGCTTTGCTTCAGTCGGCCGATCCTGCTTTCTCGACAAGGTCGAAAGAATTTGAAGCGGTCGAGAACTCGCTCTACGTAGTGTTCCTCGCGGCGCTTACCAAGGCGCTCGCGCAAGAGTCCCCCGTCAAAGTGGCGGTGGCCAGCTAGACCATGAGCGCTTCAAGATGCGCAGCTCCGACGCCGACATTCTCGTCATTCCCGGGCTCGGCGGCTCCGGGCCGGACCATTGGCAGAGCCGCTGGGAAGCCAAAATCCCGGCTGTGCACCGCGTCGTTCAGGATGATTGGGATCAGCCCGGGCTTGATGCCTGGCGGGGGCGCATCGTCGAGGACGTAGCGCGCGCGGCGCGTCCTGTCATTCTTGTGGCCCATAGTCTCGGCGTGCTCGCAGCCGTGCATGCCGCGCCCTTTTTGGCAAAAGGGGCAACCAGCGGCAAGGTCAAGGGCGGCTTTTTCGTCGCGCCGCCCTCGACGCATGTTCTCGCGAATTTTGAAGCCGTCGATCCGGCCTTCCTGACCCTTCCGGGCGAGCCGCTGCCTTTCCCTTCCCTTGTCATCGCGAGCCGGGACGATCCTTTTTCGCCGTTTGCCGACAGCGAGGAG
>PLUZ01000333.1 GCA_003162995.1 Methylocapsa sp.
CATAAGCCGCGAACACACCGATCTGGCAGTTCGTGATCTTGCCCGCGGAACCGGTATATTGTCGTGCAACCCCGCACGAGGCCTTGCCCTGTTTGAGAAAGCCTGTCTCATCGATCACGAGAACGGCCTTGTCGTCACAAAGCTGCTCGACGGCATACTCCCGCACGATATCGCGCAGGGCATCGGCATCCCAAGTCCCGCGCCCCAGCAAAGCCTGTTGCCGCCACGGTCCAGGATCGCCCGCCGCCTCAGCCCGCATCCAGCCCGTCTTGCGCGGCTCATTACCAAGCAGCGCATCAAGGAAACGGGCGGCAGATGCTGCCACACGCTCCTGCGTGAACAAGGGACGGATCCGTTCCTTGATCCCACGCAGCGAAGAGGCCCATAACTCCAGCGTCTCCTCGACAGAAGCGCCGCTACTCATCCTCATCCGAATCATGGTCGCCCATGGATTCAGAACTCACTCTAAAATGCAACTGTAGTGCTAATCGTTCCAATGTGGTGGGATTACGATAATAAAATTCTCTTATGACCGCCCGGCTTGCCAAGCACGACGAACGAAACATTAACATCAAATACGAGGAACGGGGTCTGTTTGACCGCGCCGGGTAAAGCCTCAGCAAGTCTTTCCCTGCCTGCTTCGCGCCTTCACCCCTGCTTGACTGCGATTACCTCCATGCATACGCGGTAGCGTTCGCTGATGTGATATTCGACGGGCTGGAACCCATGCTCTTGCAAAAGAGCATAAAGCCGTTTGCGGGAAAAATTGTGATAATGCTCAATCTCCCCCCAATAGGGATTGACGCCATTGGCGTGCAGCAGCCGCCAAACCATGTTCTCCATGTTTGGCATCGACAGGAAAAGAACGCCGCCCTGACGCAATAGCCCATAGGCGGCGGCAAGTCCCGCTTTCGGAAACGGCATATGTTCGAGCACATCGGCCATGCTGATGACATTGAAGCGCTCGCGGTAATCGAGTTTTTCGATCGGCAAGCAATGCGCCTCGTAGCCAAGTTGCTTTAGCGCGTGGACACTATCCTTGCGGAGATCGAGTCCGGCCGGGACATAGCCCCATTCTTCCGCCGTGAAGAGCAACGAGCCGTTCCCGAAACCGACATCCAGCCAGCTTCCACCCTGGACATAACGCGCAACACGTTCGACCATTCGTGCCGAAACTGGGCGCTGGCGTTCCATGTCGTAACCGACCGTCTGATTGAGCTGCGTCTTGGAGAAAACAAGCGATGCAGCTTTTGCATCGAAATAGCCTTCGGTGAAGACATGTCCGCAACCTCGGCATTCATGCCAGTTCATAACCGGCGGAAGTCCTGCCTGGTAGATTGGATGTTTCGAACAATCGGCGCCAAGGACCGCAGGTATATCACTGCTTTCGCAGAGAGGACATGCGCGGTAGGCGATCCTCTTGATGGGCGGGGCGGAGGAAGCCGCCGGTCCGGCGGACAGGGATCGAGGAACCGCGAAGCCCATCGGTTCATGGCCGTTCGCCCATGTCTCCCACATCTGAGTGAGCGCGGCTTCGTAGTGACGGGTGTAGCGTGCGATATCGAAGAGAGGTGTATTCAGCCGGTTGCCGAGAAGCTTATGCCGCAAGTCTTGCAAAAGCGTGGGCTCTCGCGCAAGACGCAGGCCCATGGCTTCGTAAGCGGCAGGTGAACTGGTGACCAGCTCGGGCAAGCCAACCGCTTGTAACAAACTGCCAGCGACACGCCCAGCGAAAGTGTACCCAGCGCAGGTCAACAACGGGAGACCGGCCCATAGGGCATCACTTGCCGTCGTATGCGCGTTATAGGGCAAGGTATCGAGGAAGAGATCTGCTAGCCTGTGACGAGCGAGATGCTCAGGCGATGGTTGCCTCGGTGCGAAAACGAGGCGCTGGGCATTGACACCACGCTTAACGGCTTCGCGGCGCAGATTGTCCTTGACGAGATCATTCGCGTCCAAGAGCCATAGCACGCTTCCCGGAATTGCCGTCAAGAGACGCATCCAGATGTCGAAAAACTCAGGCGTGATCTTGTAGGTATTGTTGAACGAGCAAAAAACGAAGCTTTGTTCCGGGAGGCCGCATTCGGCGCGGGTGGGTGTGATGTTCGAAATCAGCCTCTTGCTGTCATTTGGCTGATAGCAATCCGGAAGATGGACGATTTTCTCGCTGTAGAAGGGCTGCTGGTCTGTCGGCAGCACGAAGGGATCAGCGATCACATAGTCGATGAAACTGGCACCCATCGTTCCCGGGAAGCCAACGAAGCTCACCTGAACGGGAGCAGGCCTCCGCGCGGAAATCCCAGTGCGGGCTCCTTTCGTATAGCCCTTCAATTCAACGAGAATATCGATTCTATCAGCCTTTATGCGATTGGCAGCCTCGGCGTCTGTCATCGCCCGGAGATCGACGAATTCATCGAAGGCGCTGCGAAGCCGCGTGCCGAGTTCGCTGCGGTCCTCAGGTCCATGCGAATAGGCGATGATTTCGAAGCAAGACTTGTCGTGGCGTTCGAAGAGTTCAGCTATGAGAAGCGCCGTCGCGTGACGGCAGAAATCGGCCGACAGATAGCCTATTTTGAGCTTTCTAGCACCCACATAATCTTCCCGCCGGTGCTCTATGGGAGGGGATGCGAAACTTGCAGCGAAGGAGTGCGTGACGCGCAATTGTTCGGCCGGGCTTACCGCCATGCTGAGGACCGGGAAAGGATGCACCGGCTCACGCGCCGAGGCCATCAGATCGCGAAGCTCCTTTTCACCGGTTTCAATCCCGTCCCAATCGCAAACGAGGCGCTGTTTGTGATGGAGCCATACGCGAATCGCGAGAAGATTCGGATTGAGCTTGACGGCGACACTGTAGGAATCGATTGCCTCCTTGAGCCGGCCGAGGCTTTCGAGCGCCGCTCCCATATTGGCGTGAGCTTCGGCGAGATCCGGGCGTAGAGAAATGGCTTGGCGATAAGCTTCGAGAGCCTCCTCGAAAGCCTCCTTGCCTTGCAGGACATTGCCGAGATTGGTGTAGGCTTCGGCGAAATCTGGCCGCAGGGCGAGCGCCCTCCGGAAGGCCTCGACGGGCTTGACCCGGCCGACTCAGCTCCCTCAAAACATTGCCTAGGTGAAAATAAGGCTCGGCCGCATCTGGCCTATGCGCGATGATGTCGTTGCAGACCGTGATCGCTTCCTCAGCCCGGCCGAGCTTGCGAAGCACATTGGCGCAATTCGTATGGGCTTCGACAAAGCTGGGGTTGAGCGAAGTGGCCTTGCGATAGGCGGCGAGTGCGGCGTCGAGATGGCCCTGGTCCTCGAGGGCATTACCGAGATTGGAATGGGCTTGCGCAAATTCCGGTGCGAGGACAATCGCTTGCTGTGTAGCGGCAATCGCCGCTTCGGTATTGCCGAGTGCGCGATGGATAGCGCCGAGATTGGAGAGGGCTTCCACATAATCGGGTTTGATGGCGAGTGCTTGCTCGATCCACCTTGCCGCCTCTGTGTGTTCGCCGCGCTGATGTGCGATCAATCCCAGATGGTGGAGGCAGATAAAGTGACCGGGCTCATGGGTGAGGAGTTCGGCATAGGCCGCCTCCGCTCCCTCGTGACGCCCCGCGCGAAAATATTCGAGCGCATTTGCGAGTAGCTCCGCATCCGCGAATGACAGCGACGCATGGTTGCGCGCGATCTCTCCCTCTTCGAGCACTCGCTCGCTGCCCATTGCTGTCATTGCCGTCTCTTGCTTGGATCCTCGTGACAAGCGCGACGATATACGGGCGAGCTTGCGCCAAGTGTGCCAGGGCTTTAGTCCGGTTTTGCGGATCGAATGGGCCATGACCGGGATTTGTCTTGGCAATGCACTCCAACACTCGGCGTCCGGGAGAGCGGGACGGCGCGACTCGAAGATGCCGTTTCCGCTTATCGCGAAGCCTTGCAGGAATTTACCCGGGCGCGCGTACCGCTCCGTTGGACCACTGTCCAGATGAAACTCGCCTCGGTTTATTGTGCTTTATTTGACAAGGGCGCCCAGCCAAATCATCTCGATGATGCGCTTGAAGCGATCGATCGGGCTCTCGAAGAATATCGCAAGGCCAAGGCGGATTTCTATACTGAGCAGGCCTGCTGCCTGCGGGAACAAATCCTCGGGATGAAAGGCAAGTTGTAGCGGCATCGAGCTTTTGCGGCTACGCTTCAGCGGATGGTCCCCTCATCCCGGGGAAGACCCCGGCGCGGTCTCGAACTGGGCGGGGACCCGGCCGGAAAGCCCAGCTGTGCTCGCTGCTCGCCAGCATGGTCAAGCCGGGATAGCTTGCACAGAATCCAAGCCCTCATCCTGAGAGCGCGTCCTCCAAGCTACAAGGATGAGGGCGAGGATTTTGAAAGTAGCGCTGGGCTTCCTTGACTTCTTTGCTCGGAAACGCCTACAAGGCCTAGTCCTTGATTTGAGGGTTTGTTTCGAGCGAGCCGCTTTGTCCTTCGAGACAATCGGTGAACGTCCGGCGGCGCGTTGCGCTCCCGGGCGCCTTTTGTATTGGAGCATTGCGCGCGGCTATCCCCGTTTGCGATGTCAAGTTATGGCTTGGCAGACCTTTCTTCCTGGATTTGTGTTAGACTTTTAGAAAATCCCGCCGTCGGCGCGGCAAAGTTTGCGACAGGATCGAGCGCATGTTCGAAGGGCTTTCGGAAAAGCTCTCAGGCATATTGGATAAGTTAACGCGGCGCGGTGCGCTCTCCGAGGAGGACGTGAATTTAGCGCTGCGTGAGGTCCGCCGCGCTCTGCTCGAAGCCGATGTCGCGCTCGACGTCGTGCGCTCCTTCGTGGACAAGGTGCGCACGCGCGCCGTCGGCGCCAATGTCGTTAAATCGGTGACGCCCGGCCAGATGGTCGTGAAAATCGTCAATGATGTGTTGATCGAGACGCTCGGCGCCGATGCCGATCCCATAAATCTCGATGCTACCCCGCCCGTCGCTATCATGATGGTTGGCTTGCAAGGCGCGGGCAAGACGACAACGGCTGCCAAGATTGCCAAGCGCCTTTCCGAAAGAATGAAGCGCAAGGTGTTGATGGCTTCGCTCGACGTGAAACGGCCGGCGGCGCAAGAACAGCTCGCCGTGCTCGGCCGCCAAGTCGAAATAGACACTTTGCCGATCGTCGCGGGCCAGACCCCTGTCCAGATTGCCAAACGCGCGGAACAGGCGGCGCGGTTGCAAGGCTATGATGTCGTGATCCTCGACACGGCTGGGCGCACCCATATCGACGAAGCGCTGATGCAGGAGATGGTGGAGATCAAGGCGGCGTCGCACCCGCATGAGATCTTGCTTGTCGCCGACAGTCTCACCGGCCAGGACGCGGTTCATCTTGCGAAAAGCTTTGATGATCGTGTCGGCATCACCGGCATCGTGCTGACGAGAATCGATGGTGACGGGCGCGGCGGCGCGGCGCTTTCCATGCGCGCCGTCACCGGCAAGCCGATCAAGCTACTCGGCACCGGCGAGAAGATGGACGCGCTGGAGGATTTCCACCCGTCACGTATCGCCAATCGCATTCTCGGCATGGGTGATATCGTTTCGCTCGTCGAGAAAGCCGCGGAATCGATCGATGCCGAGCAGGCACGCCGCGCAACCGAGAGGATGCGCAAAGGCAAGTTCGATCTTGAAGATCTCTCCGACCAGCTTGCTCAGGTCGAGAAGATCGGCGGCCTCGGGGGCATCATGGGAATGCTGCCAGGCGTTGCCAAGATGAAGAATCAACTTGCCTCCGCCAATATTGACGATCGCATCATAAAGCGGCAGCGCGCCATTATTTCCTCGATGACACGCGAAGAGCGCCGCAACCCTGATATCCTAAAAGCATCCCGCAAAAGACGTGTCGCGGCGGGGTCCGGCGTCAAGGTCGAGGATATCAACAAGCTATTGAAACAGCACCGGCAGATGGCCGACATGATGAAGTCGATGGGCGGCACCAAGCGTGGCGGTGCGATGGGGAAAATGGCCTCGATGCTTGGTCTGCCCGGCGGCGGCATGCCGCAGCCAACGCCGGAACAGCTCGCCGCCATGCAAAAGCAAATGGGACAGAGGCATGCCGCATCGCCGCCGCAATCGCGACCACATGGGCATGCCTCGCAAAAACCCGCGAGCGGAACCGGGGAAGCACCGAAATTGCCNNGGCCTTGGCGGCGGCCTGTTGAGCGGGCTTAATCCTTTCGGAAAGAAGAAATAATGGCCGAGGCCGACAATCTCATCCTTGAGCATTTGACTCACATGCGCGGCCAGCTCGATTGCGTGGAGCACAGGCTTGAGGATGTCATCGTGCGCCAGGCCACGTCGAACGGTCTGTTGCCGACCATTCCGTGCAGCTTGCCGAGATCAATTCAAAACTCGATCGCGTTGATGCGCGAGTCACGCGTATCGAAAAGCGGCTCGACCTCGTCGAAGGCCAAATAGCAATCACCGGTTTCAAAGTTGAAAGGAAGCAATCCATGCCACTCAAAATTCGTTTGTCGCGCGGCGGCGCCAAAAAGCGGCCGTTCTATCGAGTCGTCGTCGCCGATTCCCGGATGCCGCGCGATGGAAGGTTCATCGAGCGCCTCGGCACTTTCGATCCTCTGAAGGCGAAGGATACAGAGGGCCGGGTCGTGCTCGACCAGGAAAAAGCGAAAGCCTGGATCGCCAAGGGCGCCCAGCCAACCGACCGCGTCGCCCGGCTGCTCGACGGTCTCGGCGTTTTGACGCGCGAGAAGCGCGACAATCCCAAAAAGGCTTTGCCGAAGAAAAAGGCGCAGGAACGTGCCGCCGCCGCGGAAAAGGCGGCCACGCTCCCTGCCTGATCATGGGCATCAAGCGTCATGGTCAAGGATCGCATCCTCGTCGGCCGTTTTGGCGCCCCGCACGGCGTCGTCGGCGAAGTGCGGCTCCAATCCTTTACCAGTATTCCGCAGGCCATCGCCAATTATAAGCCGCTTCTTGATGCGAGTGGCGCAAGGAAATTTTCGATTGTCGGCCTGCGCCCCCTCAAGGACACGGTGTTCGTTGCCAAAATCGCGGGAGTTGCCGACCGCGCGAGCGCCGGGGCGTTGACCAATGCCGCGCTCTATGTGCCGCGCGAGTCTTTGCCGGACATCGGGGAGGAGGAATTCTACCTTGCCGATCTGATTGGACTTGCAGCACTCGCGGAAACGGGCGAGGCATTTGGCTGTGTCGTCGATGTCTTGAATTTCGGTGGCGGTGATATTTTGGAAATCGCGCGTGCCAGCGGCGGCGAGACAGTTTTTTTGCCGTTCAAGAAAGAGATATTTCCGCGTATCAATCTGATGGTCGGCAGCTTAACCATCGTGCCGCCCATCGAAACCGAAGCAAAGCCTGCTTGTCCGGAGAGCTGAACCGGCATGTGGCGGGCGACAATCTTTACTCTGTTTCCGGAGATGTTTCCGGGTCCGCTTGGTCTCTCACTCTCCGGCGAGGCTTTGTCGCGCGGCATTTGGGCCATGGACACACGCGATATCCGCGCGCATGGCCTTGGCCGGCATAGAGCCGTCGACGATACACCGGCCGGCGGCGGCCCCGGCATGGTGATCCGCGCCGATGTGCTGGGCGCAAGCCTCGACGCTGGGCTCGATGAAGACGATAGGCGGCCACGCCTGCTGCTCAGCGCGCGCGGTGCGGCGCTCACTCAGGTACGCGCGCGTGCGCTTGCTTCGGGCGATGGCGTGGTGCTGATCTGCGGGCGGTTCGAGGGCGTCGATGAGCGGATCGTTGCCGCACGCAACCTCGAAGAAATTTCGATCGGCGATTATGTGCTCTCCGGCGGCGAGATCGCTGCGATGGTGGTGTGTGATGCCTGCGTGCGGCTCCTGCCCGGCGTGATGGGCGCGGAGGCCTCAAGCGTCGAGGAGAGTTTTGAGGCGGGGCTTCTCGAATATCCGCATTTTACGAGGCCCCGCGCTTGGGAAGGCCTCGAAATCCCCGAAGTGCTGCTGACCGGCGACCACGCGAGAATCAAGGCTTGGCGTGAGGCGGAAGCGCTCAGGATCACGCGCGAAAGAAGGCCGGATTTGCTCAAACGGTCGTGACGCGCGCTTCGAGGAGCCAGTGGTCTTTGCG
>PLUZ01000085.1 GCA_003162995.1 Methylocapsa sp.
TGTTAACCGGATAGGCATCGTTGAAATGATAAATTTTTTTATAAAAAACAATAGAAAAGCCACAAAATCGCGTGAACATGAGCCTGATCAAAAATGTTATTTCAAATTATAGTTGTCATTAACATTAAACCTTTTATGTCCAACGTCAGCGCTTTGTGAGACAAAGGGATTGAAGAAGGGTGAAAGAATTCAGCCGCGAGACGCCGTCATTTTTTGGCGCAGGACAAGATCCACATCATCGAAAGACTTGCACCAGAATCTCGGCGCTATTGACAATAAAGAGGACACACTGCCTTTTGGCCATGTGTCCCACAGGGATACCTAACGCTTACCTGCCGGTTCACTTTGGAGCCGCTTTGCGTCGCTAAAATACGACCTAATACTTCGTCCCTTGTGATTTGGCGACTGCCTCTTCAACCGGCTTAAAAGCCAACTTGGCAAGGTTGGAATAGAGTTCGCCAATCTTTTTCGACTGCGCGACGAAGTCCTCGAAAGACGTCTTCGCATATTCGGACTGGATCTGAATCACGGTGTCGAAAGACTTGGCACCCAGCAGTTTTTCGATGAAAGCAAAGCGCTTATCGAGATACGTTTTGGAATAGTTCGTCGTTTCGCCAGCGATGGCAAGTACATTACTACGATATTCAGGATTTCGCTCAGGGAATGTCTTGAATTTCGTAATATCAGTGTTTTGATTACCAAAATCCTTGGTCATGTCAGCCCTTTTTGTGGTTTCTGTTACGTTATCAGCTTTAATGATTCCATCTATTTCAGCGATATCATCGGCTCTAGTTATTTCAGTTCCTTTTGCCACGCTCATCTAACCCCGTCATCTGATTGAATAATATTGTCTCAACGTGCGCACGCTTGGCGCACGCGTCGCTTATTATTTTTGTTTGTTAAGTGCTTGCTAACGTGATTTATCAAACGGGTCAAGTTTATAATGCGGCGCAACATAGGTAAATAGGGATGGTTCGGCGTCGTGTTTGGCGCTAAACGTGGATAGGTTGACTATCAATTTGAGTTAACGTCAGGCGGTGATGCAGACATAGACGCGATACGCGCGATCGAGCAAGCGTTGAAACTTAGAAAAACAAATGATGGCGGAGCAAGCGTCCGGCAGTCGAAATTGCCTTTGATCGAAGCAATGTAGAAGCGCCCCATGGTCCGCGAGAGTAGTGTCCGTATGAGGTTTTATCCTTTTCATATCATCCGCTGGCCGATGCACATTATTCAGGCATTCTGCGAAATTGGGGCTCAAAGCCCAAGGAGAGCCAATTTGACGGTCCAATCCCCTGTCATCTGGGAAATATTGGCTTAGAGCGTGGCCATTCATAGAAGGGGCACCATCAATTGCCCCCTGGCCTCGAAGCCCTGCTAGACGTTCAGGCCCCAATGCTTGGCTCCCAAATGGAACCGCGCGGTCTGTTGCTGAGTTTCTTATATGTTCTTTGATTGGATTATTACCATGAAGACGATCTTGCGTGGTCCAGTTTGCTTGGTGTTTTGTGCAATCTTAAGTTTGGGGTTGCTTGCATCTCAGCCGCTAGAGGCTCGTACTTCTCACCAATTCCACTATGTCCCGAGATTTATCCCGAGTGGCCCTATCCGATACAAAGAAGTGCGAGTGCACGTCGTTCGTCTCCCCCAAAGTCAGCTTCGGGAACAACGTTCGGTTGCAACAGCAAAAGTAAATAGGGACCTAGAGGGCCTCATGTTCAATAGCCAAGCGATGACTTCTCGTCTCATAGGTCAGCCATAAGAAAGGTTTCGATAACGGTGGCCGCTTAAGTCACGGCTTCCCGCTTCAAACGATGCCAAGCCCGACACTCTTGGCACTTCAAAATACCAGCCAACATGGCGCGAGCTGCATCGATCTTGGCAGGGTCCGCGTATGTTGAGCCCTCTTTGCCGTCCTAAGACCTTCCCGGCTTTCTTGGCCCTCGCCAGCCCCGCATGGATGCGTATGTCGCTTCACGTTCTTTTGGTGTGCGCTCCGCCTCAGTCGGGCTTGCCAGTTCTCCATTGAAGAGCAGGTAGGCCCTTGGCCCCATTGAGGGCCGCGCGAAGTGGCTTCAGGCTACGGCCCATTTTTTTTGATCTAATCTACAATAGCACAGGCGAAATCCATATTGCCGCAGAAAACGAACCGCAGCCGAAAACAACCTCCCGTGCAGTGTATGCGTGCCCCAAACCAATAATACATGACCCTAATACAGCTGAAAAAAAGTCTCAAATTAGGAAAAACATCTTATTCGGGTAAATATCCGGTACTGGAAAAGACGCCGCGAGATAACACCGGAAGAACATAAGCAAGAGGACGAAAGTTTAAGAGAACCGGGTGCTGAACGACTATTTGCGGCGGCTGGACGAGGGGCGATGTATGCGCCGGAGTCGAACCAAGCGAAGCTCCCTGGGGAAAGCCCGCTTCGTTGAGACACCGGCGCACTTCGAAGCGATAGCTCTGTCTCGGCCGCAGAAGCTGCTCGACTTCCTTTTCCTGGCGCTTGTGTTTGAGGAGGACCACTGTCAGTGCTGGCCCCTACGTCCCTTTAAGCCCGATGTCCTTTAGGGATTGCCACCGACCCCTGAATGCTTCTGGATGTCGGGGTCTTGCGACGGCGTCCCGCAGGCTGCTAACGACAAAGCAAAAACGGCAAGTAGCACAGCCAATAAACGGCCCATATATACCTCCCACTTTTTGTTGCGAACGAACCGAACAGTCCGCTCGACTTGGTAACTTATCCCAATAAAAGTCGGAAGCAAGACGCTTGGTGGCTGCCTATATCGATCAAGGCCGCGCGAATCCGACATGCCACATGTGGCACAGACTGGGCCGTTATTCGTGTGTGGACGCCGGGGCCTCCGCCTTCGCCTAGGCTCCAGCGGTCAAGGAGGAGGACGGCAGCAAATCGGCAATGATCTCACGATCCATCATGCGGCTACGGAACGAGCGAGCAGGTCACGGAGCCAGCTGGCAAAGGCCTGATCCCTTTGCATATGAGCGAGAACCGCGCCGCTGGGCGAAAATCAAAGCGCCGGTCAGCGATTCGCGCGCGGCTGCGGTGGGGCGCGGGAAGGAAGGTATCCGTCCCATATTAGGCAACGATTTGATGGAGACAACGCTGTATTTTTGAACGCTTAGTGCGTTAGGTTTAGTGCGATAATTAGAATTACACCTAGCACAGCGATTATTATCAAGGCTATTGGATTATCATTAGGGTCAGATAGCTTGTTCATAGCGTCTTCCTCTAAGTTTATTTAGCCTTATTGCGTAATCGTGCGAGTAGCTTCGTTAGCGTTATTGGTCATTTTGGTGAATCCGACTTTAGCATTTTACCAGATCACAGAGGACAAAATGCAGAATGGTGGGGATGACCCGAGGCGCTTGGCGAGATGATGGAGGTCGATGCGCGAACAGCGAGCGGTCCTCGCCATGGGCGCGGCAAGGATCGGACGGCGCATCGGCAAGGAGCAGGCCCTCCTACCGGTGAGGAACGGCCGCGTCAGCCCCGGCCAATGGAATGATTCGGGGCTCCAAATCGAAATTATCCGAAAGGGTTTTCTGAAATGCTCGTGATCATAATCCTCTTGGCAATAATCGTCCTCGCAATTTTATTTCCTGCGGGAATCAAATCCGCCGCTCCGTGGGTCATCGTAGCCTTAATGCTTATTAGCGCTTTGCTATTGTGGATTGGAATTTCGGCGGGAATTTCGGGGGGTGGATTCTGACGCGAAGTGCGACACCTTGGGGCGCCCGGACTCACCAAGGAACGATCGCATTTTCCCTCCCTCGCCGCCGCTTTTTGACCCGGCAATCCCGATTTGGGGCGGGCCGTCCGGGCGCATTTTGTTCATTCGCCGCTGTTGATCTCGGCTGCTTCGCAGTGGGCTTCGAGCGCCCGTTGCATTTGCCTGCGGGTGTCGATCTCAGCCTCTAACAGCTTGATCAGCTCCTGCGCTTGCTGTGGAGTGAAGCCCAACGTCTCGGCTTCACTTGCTTCTCTCGCGGCGGCAACCAGGTTCCGGCCCGTGTTGATTGCTGCGAGAATTCTCTTGTCCAGGCCCGGCGTGGCCCTGGTTTTGCTCTTCTTTTCAACTTCACCCGGCAATGGCGGTGGCGAAAGCGGCGTTTGCTTCCGCTCTGCCCGGACCTTTTCGGCTGCGATTGTGTGCGGGTCTTGATCTTGTGCCATATCGTTCACCTGTTTGGCTCTTCGTTGATCTGCTCGTGCAGCGGCTGGGCCTATTCTTCGCTCGTCTCACCCAGCCGTTTCAGCCTTCCCCGATTCCACTTTCGGGTCGGCCTGCACATCGTCCTTTTCGAGATCCCATGAGGCGGCAGATAGCCGAGAGGGGCCACAGGACATCAGGCTTACCGAGGAGCGAACCTCGTTGCTCTGGGAGATGAGATTGCCTCAGATTTAAACTTCGTCAAAGTCCCGCCTGGCGCGTTAATGAATGGTGAGCGTGGCATTGGAGCAACACATGGCGCAGGTCCCGTGCCGGTGGTAACGGCCGGACAGCAAAGGCCCCTGGTCTGGGGTCGAGACAGATCAGGGGCCCCGCCTGCCGTGTACTACAGGCGTCTTCGCGGGGCGCGGGGGGCAGCACCCGCGATCGGCAAATATCGCTTTTAGGCTTCAAGGGTTCCATCTTTGCGTGGAAAAATCGCAACAGCCCTTGCGACGCTGCGACACCTAGCGGACGTCGAATCCAATTGGGGCGCACGCGTCGCGAAAACGCTGGCAATCGCTTTTGCCTTGATCGCCCAGCTCGTCCTCGTCGAAGCAAGCTTCCTGCAATCGGACGCAAACGTCCGGTTGTGCGACAGAGCGGCCCTGAAAGGGCGCCTCATCGGGGCCTCCGGAAGCGAACTCAACAGCTTGTGATAAAGCTGTTACGGAGGGAGCAAAAAGAGCGACGACGGTTGCTATAGCAAAGGCGTACATGCGCATAGATAGGTAAACCTCCTTCATGTAGCATCGCAGCGAACCTTAGCTGCAGATTTGACGATATCTGCGGCAATTGCCTTGGCCTTCTTCGCCTAGCTCCTCCTTGTGGAGACAGGCTCTCCGCAGTTCCCTACATTGGCCCCCGGAGATTGACCGGCCCTGGTTGTAGGGCGGCTCCTCTATTCGGACACCTCCAGGTCCAAACTCAATGCCCTGTGAGAATGCGGAAGCGGGAAAGGCAAAAAGAGCCGCGGCGGCAGCGGCGAATGCGCGTATTCGCATAGAGGCACCTCCTGCGTTTTGTGACGGGAGTAACCGAGGCGGCCTAAAATGGTTCCTTCTGCGCGGCCAGGAAGCTGACGGGGCCGAAGGGGTGAGGGGGGCGCGTTTAAAATACCTTTCGTGCGTCAATGCGCACTTTAGCCCCTCACCTTGGGACCGGCTCAAGATTGGGG
>PLUZ01000530.1 GCA_003162995.1 Methylocapsa sp.
GCCGGAGGAACAGCCCCGGCAGCCTATAGAAGAGCCGTTGCGGCTTCTTCAGGTGGCGGAAGAAAGCCACAGACCGCAAGGGGAGCAGGTCAGGACGCGGGACGAGGAGCTAGCCCGGAAGCAGGAGGAGCCACATCCCGGCCCGCCCAAAATGTTGCGCCGCTGGCCCGCCGTGGCAGCCGCCGTCATTGTGGCTGCCGTCCTGGTGTCAGCGCTGGCGATGACGCTGGGCGGGGTGTTCAAGACGCCGCCCATCCCGCCCATTCAGCAAGCCTCCACGAGCGCACCCACGCCAGAAGCNNTCCGGCTCCAGTTCCGGCACTTGCGTCTGCGCTGCCGCGCACACTGACCGGCCATAAAGGACCTGTCGATTCCGTCGCGTATGCCCCGGATGGGCGGACTCTCGCATCGGGGAGTGAGGACAAGACCATCAAGCTTTGGGACATGTCGGACGGCCGGCTGCTGCGCACGCTTTCCGGGCATACCGGACTCGTCGTCTCAGTCGCATTTTCGCCGGATGGGAAGACGCTCGCCTCGGGGAGCTGGGACCACACGATCAAGCTCTGGAACCTGGCGAGCGGCCAGTTGTTGCGCACGCTAGACGGCCATACAGATTCGGTCACTTCCGTTGCAATTTCGCCGGACGGGCGAACACTCGCCTCGGGGAGTTGGGACAAGACCATCAAGCTCTGGGAGGTGGCGAGTGGCCAGATGCTGCGGACGTTGGCCGGCCATACCGATTCCGTCACTTCCGTCGCAATTTCGCCGGACGGGCATACGCTCGCCTCGGGGAGCAAAGACCAAACCATTAAGCTCTGGGACGCGGCGAGCGGCAAGCAGCTGCGCACGCTGACTGGCCATACCAATTACGTCAATTATGTCACGTTTTCACCGGACGGTCGTACGCTCGCCTCAGGAAGCAGCGACAACACGGTCAAGCTTTGGGACATGGCGAGCGGCAAGCTGCTGCGTACGCTGACTGGCCCTACCTCCCGCGTCTGGTCCGTCGCATTTTCGCCGGACGGGCGGACGCTCGCCGCGGCGAGTTTTGACCACACCATCATGCTCTGGGACACGGCGAACAGCCGGCCGCTGCGCACGCTCGCAATCGATCATGGTGCTGTCTTTTCCGCCGCGTATTCACCGGACGGGCGGACACTTGCCTCGGGGAGCGGGGACTGGATCATCAGGCTCTGGGACGTATCGAAGGTGAATGAAGCGGGCAAGTGAGCCCCGATGCCAGGTACCCAAGATTTCCGCGCTATCCCACTCATCCATAGGCGGGAGATGTATGTGGTCTTGTAAGGTTTTCGGCCCCAATCGGACAAAAACGTTTCACGTGAAACACTTTTGTCCGATTGGGGGCTCGAATCGGTCAAATCTCATGTACAAAACATCATGCCGCCAATCCCTATTTTCAGCCGCCGTGTTTTTCTTGGGCAAGTGTTCGCCTCCGTGCTGACCTTGCCTGCACGAAGCGAAACAGTCACCCCGCAGGACGGTTTTCGTATCCTCGAAGCGCGGCAAGGCAGTTTGCTGCTCCTTCCCGAGCCTGCCAAAGAGACGCCGGTCTGGGGTTATAATGGCGAAGTGCCTGGACCGCTCCTGCGTTACAAGAAAGGCGAGGAGATCAAAGTCCGGCTCGTCAACAAGCTCGATCAGCCAACAAGCCTCAACTGGCACGGCGTGCGGATCGTCAATGCCATGGATGGCACCGGCGGCTTGACGCAAGAGCCGGTGCCGCCCGGCGGTTCGTTCGATTATCGTTTTACGCCTCCTGACAGCGGGCTCTTCTGGTACCATCCGCAGGTGTTACCATTTGCCCGCGAGCAGCAGGGCCGCGGGCTTTACGGTGTTATGATCGTCGATGAGCCCGAGCCGCCGCAGGTGGACCGCGACATGCTTGTCGTTCTCGACGATTGGAAGCTCGACGGCAAAGGCCAAATCGCCGGTTTCGACACGGCTCCGGACGCGGGCAGGATGGGCGCGCTTGTCACCGTCAACGCCCGCGCGGTTCCGGTTGACCAAACGCTGCCGCCGTCCTCGCGGCTGCGGCTGCGCATCTTGAGTGCCGCCGATGCGCGGTTTATGGTGATCGCCTTCAACGGGGTGACGCCTTTGATTCTCGCGGTCGATAGTCAGCCGTGCGAAGCCTTCGAACCGGCGCGGCGGACCATTCCGCTTGGACCCGGCGCGCGCTTCGATGTCATGTTCGATCTTCCCGCGGACGTCGGCGCCGATGCGAATGTTACCTTGCTTGGCGACAATGAGCCGGACCGTATTCTTCTTCGCTTCAAGACCGCGGGAGATAAGCGCGCCCCCTTGCCGCCAGTCGCCTCGCTTGCGCAAAATCCGCTTCTGCCGCGCGAGATCAAGCTGCAAGCCGCGCGTAAAGTCGATATTTTGATCGAAGCGTTGAGCCCTCCCAGCACAGCTGCCACACTGCCCCTATATTGGAAGCTAAACGGTGTCGCCGCCAGCGGATTTGCAGCCGCGCCGCTTTTCTCGGTCAAGCGCGGGACGCCGGTGACGCTTGGTTTTGTCAACCATACCGCCTTCGTTCAGCAGATGCATGTGCATGGGCATGCGATGCGGCTTCTGCATGATCTCGACGATGGCTGGGAGCCCTATTGGCGCGATGCCGTCCTGGTGCCGGAAGGCAAGACCAAACATGCTGCGTTCGTCGCCGACAATCCGGGCAAATGGGCGATCGAATGTCTCATCGCCGGGCGTCAGGCGACCGGCATGGCGACATGGTTCCAAGTCACGTAACAATTAATTTTGGATGGGCCGCAGGCGCTTGACGAAGAGGCTGACGATCATCGCATGCGCGACATGTTCCGCCATGCATTGGTAGCCGAGATCGTTGAGATGGAAATTGTCGCTCGCCATCAACTGCAAATTGGCTCGTCTTTGCGCAATGAACCGCATCGCGTCGTAGCGGCGGACGTAGAGAATGTTTTCCTCGGCAGCGATTTTCTGCAGACTGTCGCGGATCGCGACGTAATTTGGGTCGCGGGTGAGGCGCGAGGTATATTGCACGCCGACGAGCACGACATCGATCCGGTTGTCCTTCAGCCAGTCTATGGTCGAGCGGACCGTGTTTTCGAAATCCTGCGGCGGGACGCGGGCAAGAGCGTCATTGGTTCCCAATTGCCAGAGTACGAGATCCGGCTTCCTCAGCGCGACCTCGCTTTTGATCCTCTCGGCCGTGTCCTCCGCGACTTCGCCGGCGACGCCGCGATTGACGATCACGATATCAACGCCCTTGAGGGCGTGTTCGAGGATGACTTCGAGCTGCGACGGATAGCTTCGGCTTTTCGACGAGGCCCCCCACCCCAAGGTCGAGGAAGAGCCGATCGCGAGAATGCGCACTTTCTCGCCCTTTTGCAGGGCCTGGGTCACGTTGGGAAGCGTGGCCGGGGCAGCGATATCCGCCGCCGGCACGTCGCAGGGCGGGCTCATCGGCGGCGCGACGGGAGGTACGCTGGCGTCTTCCGCGTGCGGCGCCGCCATCAAAAGGCAGAAGAGTGCGGCGGCAAATCCGGCTTTTTTGCCAAATCCGCCCGCAACCTTTCGCGCCATTCTGCTGCCCATGCGATGAAACCCATAAGAAGAATGCCTAGGATAACGATCAACGCGTCCAATGCAACATATCCGCCGAAAATAAAGCGGAGTATTTGCCCCATCAGACTGAGAAGAGACAGGGCACAGAAGACATTCAGCGAATTGCGGCCGAGAAGGCACAAAAATTCCGAAGAACGCGGAATCCATGGTCTAATTATTTTGAAGGTTCCAGCAAATATCGCCGCCAAGGCGAGACTATGGATAAGCCGCGCCGGCGCCAGAAACGTCTTGTCGAAGGTAAACAAAAGCTTCGGCTCCGGGACATCAACCGGATCGGGCGAGAAATTGGTGAAGGCCACATAGGCGCCAAGCAGCACCACCGGGAGCGCCAGCCAGCGCAGAACGGAATGATGCCGCCGTGCGAATCCGCCAATCCCGTCGGCCCCCGCCATCAGGAATCCGAGGACATAGATAAACTGCCAAGTGAGCGGATTGAGGAACCATGTTCCTTCGACCGGCCAGGTCGGCAAATTCACGCCGGATATGAGAGACCAGGCATAAATCCCGAACGATACGAGCGGCAAAAGCACCCTTGCGTAGCGGTGGAGGAGCGCGACCGCCGGAGCGATGAAAAGCAAAACGACGTAGAGAGGCAGGATGTTGAAATAGCCAAGCTGGTGGGTGAGCAAAACGAGACCGATATGCGCTCTCACCGGATCGTTGAAGACGGCCGAGGTGTTATGCCAATCGAGCAGATAGGGCGCGTCGAGAAGAAACGCGGCCGCCGCGAGAAGCGCGATTGCCATCTCGGTGACGAAAACCTGCGCGACATAAACATGAAAGGCGCGGGCTTCCAGGCGGAACACCAGCCATTGTGCTGGCAGCGCGCGCGCCGCGCCATCGACAAGAATGCGCAATGCGCAACCGGCGAGAAAAACAAAAAGTTCGGCCGAATCAGACAGCGACACATTGCGGAACGTGAAGCGCTCGAAATAAATCCCCGGAATGTGGTTGATAAAAATCGTAACGAGGGCGAAGCCGCGCCAGAAATCGATCTCGTTGGGTGCGCGCATCGCCTATCCAATAATGTCTTGCGTCCTGCCATTAGCCGCGGCGAGGGACAAGGTTGAGCGCTTGCTTGACCGCTCCTAGGGGGTTTCAGGTTGAGTGTCCACACTCAACCGGGCGTGGCCTTCCCGGCTGGAGGTGGCGGGGTTGGAACATGTTCAGACGTGATCCGACACCTTCCGTGTTACTGCGTCATCGCTTCTTACAAACAATAATCTCCTGCTGTGTTTACGCTAAAAAAACATATAGTTAAGCTATGATCTTAAGATCAACTTAATAATTCATAGTGATTATTCGTCATACTTAATCCTGTCAGTGGCAATCGCTTAAAGCAAATTCCACACGCCATTAAGGATATTCTTATGAGACATTCCCTGCTTTCACCAGGGCTGATACTCAGCGTATCATCCGGCGCATATGCCGAGGTTCCTTTTACCCAGCCTCGCTCTCCAGGACCGTACGGCTGGAACCTCGCACAGATAACCATGACGCAATATGCCTCGGGCGCGACATCGCCACTTGGCGCGCTCATAATGAAACGACTCTTGCTTGCCCTCGCCGCACTTGTTGCGCTTTTTGTGGTTCCTGCCTTCGCGGAAGTGCCTTATGTCCAGGGATGCTCGAGCGCATCAACTGGATGGCTCACGAGCGCCACGACGCTGACTCAATACAATTCCGGTGCTGGTCCGTTGGGGCTCACGACGCCAAATGGTGCGCCATATTGCGTCATTACAAATACATCGACTGTGCAAACGGGATGGCCCGGGGCCAGCATGTGGTTCGGGGATTTGCCCGCGTCCAATAATGATTGGGTGCAATCCAACGGTACAGGCGGGCCATTGCCTGGATATCCTGGGCAATTCACTCAGATCGTATGGGCTTATGTCTTTGTTACCGGGCCAAATGCGTGGCAGGCGCAACCGAATCAGTCAACGGCCGCTTTTATCATTGACAACAATCCGAATATTCAGAATGCGGTGAATGGCGTCTATGGGCCGAACAACGGTGCGCCAAGCTATTTTGAATCTTTGTTTGCCTTGAGCGTTCCCCCCGGAGGCGGCTCAGTACAGGTCTTCTATACGACCGATTATGGGTATATCCCGAATCCAGGTCTGCCGCTCGTCGCTACTATCACGCAAAATGGATGGTACGGCTTCGCCGCTACCTATTCCCGCGATCCAACCGGAACCGGTGAAGCGATTCTCACGCAGCAAGTAATGGACGTAAATGGGAATGTGCTCGGGTCGAATACCCAGAGCTATGCCAGTTTACCCAGTCAAAGCCTATTCGGGACCGATGAGCAGACACTGAATTGGCAACCTGGCCAGACTGGGTTCATGGGGAACGTGCTCGCTATAATGGGCTCGCAATCCTATCTTGGCCCTCCCGTGCCATTGGCGCCTCCGGCTGCCGGTTCGATCACGGGAACGCTCATTGTCCCGGCGCCTGGCTCTATCATAAACCTAACGACGCAGGGCTCAACGGATTGGGCGGTTTGGGGATATAGCGGCTCGCCCAGCCTTACACCGGTTGACCGCAAGTCCACAGGCGGATCGAAGATCAGCGCACTCACCGCGATAGGTTCTGGCTACAACGCGTATTTTAACAATTCCACATTTTCCCTTTCATGGGCTGATGGTGCACCGGCAGCGATCGTCGCCAATGATCAAAATGGAATATATGTCTCTGGACTCAATAACGGATATTCATTCACCGTCCCGGCGGGCACTACCC
>PLUZ01000423.1:0-1942 GCA_003162995.1 Methylocapsa sp.
CAATGCGATCGAGATCGATCCCCGCAAGCACGGCATCGAGATCGCGCCTGCCCGCGATCTTCACCCCAAAGCCCCTTGCGGCGAAAGCGTCAAAAATGGCCAGCGTGAGCGCATCGGCGCCCCCAATGAGATCCGCGCGGGCCATCGCATTGGCGGTGGCGATATCGGGATGATCCATGCGCTGCGAGAGTGCCCAAGCGCCTGGCTTTTGCCGCAGCGCATGGCNNCGCCACTCCGCTTCCGTGGCGGCCACGGCCTCCGTCATGGCTCTCTTTTGCCGGTCCAGTGCGGCTCGGCCGTCATTTCGTCGAGGCTTTGAAGGAATCGCAATATTGCTTCATGAAGCGCTCGCCGAACTTGATCTCTTCCGCAATGGCCGGATCGGTGGGCGTCAGAAGATAGCCTTCCACCGTCTCGATGGCATAAAGATTATCGCCCTCGCCGACCTTCAGCCGGTCCAGCATTTCTTTTGGAATCATCACCCCGGTCGAGGTGCCGATCGCCGTCAATTTAAGCGCGCTCATGACGGGCTCCTGTCCATAGACATAGAAATCATAATATGGATGGAGGTTTGCTCAAATCAATTCCGATGGTTCGCAGAAAGCCTTGGGCTCGGGTCAGAGATTGAGAGGGTTGATTTGCAGCCCTTCAAAAGTCGTGGAGATTAGGCTTTCAAAAGGCTGGCCGCCGAGTGTCCGCTCCGCGATCGGCTGGCTATTGCTGGAACGGATGCTCATCGCATACAACGGTGCGAAACCTGTGGATATCTCGGCAAACATCGCCGTGGCGAACACACGAGCGCGCGATGGCTCCTCCAGACTTATGAAACCACGCGTGGAACGCCTGCTTGTCCGAGCGGGCATTCGAGCGCCGCTCGGTCCCAATTGCCAGCGCTGGCGGCGGCCTCGTATGTGGACTGCAAAAATTCGAGGAGCATCTCATCTGGCGACTCGGCGGTTCGCACTGCATCGTAGGGCAGGATGAACTCTCGCAGCTCCTCGCTGTAGAATGCCGCCTTCGGCCGGACGGCGGTCAAGCGGAAGCCTTCAGGTTCTGGATAAGCGTAGGAATAAAACGCCGGGTATTCGATGGCTCCGCCGCCCGGCCAGAAACCTGCGCTGCTCACCTCATGGGAATAGGCCTCGCGCACGACTTCATCTGAAAGATTGGGAACGCCGCCCGGATGAAGGGGCGCGCGGCGGCCGGAAAATCGCGTCACCGCCAGATCGAAACTACCCCAAAAGAAATGCACGGGGCTGCACTTGCCAATGAAGCCAGAGCGGAAGAGCTTGAACACGCGATCAACTTGCAAGAGGACCCTCCAGAAACGGCGCGCGTATTCGGGCTCGTAAGCGTCATGCACTCGGTCGTCGCTGAAGCGAATAGGATTTGGCACCTCGTTGGGCCACTCGCCAATTTTCACTCTTATCCCGAGGTCATCCAAAGCCGCCATAACGGCCGCATAAAAATCCGCGATTGGCTGAGCCCGGAGGGGTAATTGCCGCTGCGTTCCGTCGCTCACCCCGATAAGAAGCAAATGGCCGATGAAATCGAAGTCGATCTGAAAAATTCGTTCGCCGAAGGGAATCGGCGAGGTCGTGAGACCACGCGCCGTCACGTAAAGTGCGACTTGCCAGGAGTGATTGAGCCACGGAGTCTGCGACAGCCGAATTTTGCCAACGATCTGGGTCCACAACTGAAGCGTCGCGCAGGTATCCCGCCAGACCTCATAGGGGAGATCCGGCCATGCCTCTCGATCTCCTTCGCGCGGCATCACGTCAGATCCCTAGAAATATGTGCGAGCCCGATTGGCCGGTGACGGCTCTAGTTCAGTCGAAATATAGGGGAATTTACCCCGGCTGGAAGACTGATTGGTTTAGAACGGCGGCATTGGGTTTCGCCCCGCCAAGTCTGACGGGCTCAGATGATCGACTCAATGCGT
>PLUZ01000423.1:1974-7803 GCA_003162995.1 Methylocapsa sp.
GATGAGCATCCGTTCCAGCAATAGATAGCCAATCGCGGCCATCACAAGGACGAATCCATAGGCTGCCGTCGGCAGCGCAGCGAAACCGGTCTCGTCCATCCAGCGGATTACGAACGGGATAAGCGATAGCCAAAACAGCAAGAGCATGTTTGCCCATAACGACCGCCCATCGACCCGCTCGCTGACTTGGAGCATGTGGTGGTGGTTGTTCCAGAAAATGGCGACATTGGTGTAGCTGAGCGCATAGGCCACGAACACGGGCGTACTGGAAGCAAGAGCGGCGAAGTCCGGTCCGTGCGGCACCTTCATCTCCAGCACCATGATGGTGATGATGATGGCGATTACCCCATCGGTGAAGGCTTCAAGCCGCCCCTTATGCATTGCTTATTTTTCTCCCAATGGCGGAGGGGCGCCGGCACAAGGCAAAAAGTCATCTCCGTCAGCATAAAATACATGTGCCGCGCCTTGCACATGTACGCGCGCCCCGCGTGTCAATCGTACCAAAACGTTTCACGTGAAACACTTTTGTCCGATTGAGGGTTCGGATCGGACAGAAATGATGGCTGAGGTGTCAGTCTTAAATATTCCAAAAGGCCTTATGGCGTGGCGCCGATCACGAATTTCTGCATGAACGGGCCGATATCGCTGCGCGGCTTCCGCGCCGCTCGCGCGCAATTCATGTCGATATGGGCCTGGTTGAACATCGAGGCGAGAACGACACCTTCGGGATTGGTCGCGAACGCATAGTCCAAAAGCATTTCGCTCGCCATGAACGGCGGATTGTAGGCGAGCTGGGAAGCAAGTGAGCCGAGACGGCCGCCGTCCCCAACCAAGAGATGCGACAGGCGTTCGTGGGCGCCCGCGCCGAACACACTGTGCGTGACGAAAAACAACTTTGCGTCGCCGGCGAGCGCGTCCTTCACGCGTACAACCATTTGCGAGAAAGGATTATCAGGAAGCTGGGCGATCTTATAGACGTCCGGCGCCCGCGCGCCCGCGATGATTGCCTCTGGGGCCCCGGCGATCGCCACGCAGCGCACATAGCCTTTCTGGATGATGCGCCGCAATTCATGCAAAACGGCTTCATTGACGCAATCCTGGGGGTTCGGATCGTCCAGAGCCAACACATCGATGTAATCCGTCCGCAGGCGCCGCAAGCTCTCGACGACGGAAGCTTCGATATGTTCCGCGTGCAACCGGTCTTTGTTCGGGATCCGCTTCGTCTTGGCCTTTCCGCTGCCCCAGTGTGGAAGCGCCTTCGCCATGGCGCGCGCCGCGGGCTTGAGAAGGCGCATCAACGGCGTAATCACCGGCCTCGGAACTCCGAACTTCGTACAGATCGCCACCTTGTCCCGGCGGCCGCTCAAGAATTTTCCCAAGATTCCTTCTGCCTCGCCATCACCATAGGCAGGTGCGACGTCATACCAGCTAATGCCGCGCCCGAACGCATGATGGAGCGCCCGAAGCCCTTGAGCTTCGGAAAAACGGGAACCAAGCGAAGCGCAACCGAAACCCAGAGCCGAGACCTCACGGCCGAGGCCCGAAACGAAGACCGTTCTCACGCGGATCTCTCCCGCTTGTTCATCTCAAGAGTCCGAAGTTCGTCTGTCCGAGTCCGCGCTTACGCGTTATGTCCGGCCAACCGCAGGGCGAAGGGCACGGCCAGGAAGGCCAGAATACCATGCCCTGACGAGGGAAACACAATCGCCAGCGCCAGCGCAATGAACAAACTATATAAATTCGCAATCCAATGTATAGGCTATTTTGACACATCACAGTTCGGCTCCACGCATCCCCCATGCGTGTGGCTTCGATGTGGCGAGCGCCGTCAAAACCTCCACGTGCGGCAATCCGCTAGCTATGACTTGGCATCAATATCGCCAAAGACGTAAGTCTTGCGGAGTTTGAGCCGGCGCGCGGGATTGGCGGCGCCATCGCGTCCCATGGCTCGACCGGCATTTCACAATCGCACCATGTTCAGCCGCGGCGTCAACGCCAGCCTGATTCTGCGATACGGTGTTGCGTTTGAACCCTATCTTGCGATCAAATAGCGCCAAACGATGCGGCCGCCAAGGGCTGGATTGAACTTATCGCCAGGCAAAGCGGAATGGTGCGGCACACATCGAGACACTCCATGACACAGGTTGCCATGACGCATGTTGCCACGCTTGTTTGCGATCCGGCACGGCCGGTTTTGACCGGCGCTATGCTCCGGCGGGCCAGCGAAGCCTTTAGTAAGCAAGACCCGCCGCGATGGCTCGCGCAGAATATTGCCGCCGACATTTTCTTCGAGCCTGGTCCCGCTGTTGACGCAAAAGCCATCGCGGACCGGGTGCGTGCCGCCCTCGATCATGCCGCGGTCGATGTCATCGTGCAAAAGGCGCAAGGGCGGCGCAAGAAGCTCTTGCTCGCCGACATGGATTCGACCATGATTGGCCAAGAATGTCTTGATGAACTCGCTGATGAAATTGGCGAGAAGGCCTATGTTGCGGCGATCACCGAACGCGCCATGCGCGGCGAAATTGCCTTCGAACCGGCCCTGCGCGAACGCGTAGCCCTCCTCAAAGGCCTCGACCGCGCCACGGTCGGCCGCGTCATCGCCGGCAAAATCACCTTGACGCCGGGCGGCCGTGAGCTGGTGCGGACGATGCGCGCCAATGGAGCGCATACCGTGCTCGTTTCGGGAGGGTTTTCGGTCTTCACATCCGTTATCGGGGCAAAAATCGGCTTTCACGAAGATCGGGCAAACGAGCTTCTCTTCGGCGAGGACGGCAGGCTGAACGGGCTTGTCGCCGAGCCCATTCTCGGCAAGGACGCCAAGCGCGCGGCGCTCGAACAATTGCGAAAAACGCATGGCCTCTCCGCCGGGGAAACTCTTGCGGTTGGGGATGGCGCCAACGATCTCGCGATGCTCGAAGCGGCGGGTCTCGGCATTGCCTATCGTGCAAAACCCAAGGTCGCGGCCGCGGCCCATGCGCGGATCGATCATGGCGATCTCACCGCGCTGCTTTATGCGCAGGGTTTTAGGCGCGAGGACTTTGTGACAGACATGCCGGAGCCACCGCGCGAGGCAATCGTGAAAGTGTCGCCGCCATAAAGGTACGAAATCATGCGCAGCGTCGATTTGAATTGCGATTGCGGCGAGGGGTTCGGCGCCTACCGGATCGGCGACGACGCCGCCATGCTTGAACTTGTCACAAGCGTCAATGTCGCCTGCGGCTTTCATGCCGGCGATCCGGAAATCATGGCGCAACTTTTCAGCGCCGCGAAGGCCCGGGGAATCGCGATCGGTGCACATCCCGGGTTTCCGGATCTCTGGGGGTTCGGCCGCCGCAGACTGCCTTTCACGGCGGGTGAAATCGAGCGGCTCGTNNCGTCGCCTATCAGACCGGTGCCGCACAGGCGCTTTGCAATTATGCGGGGGCAAGCCTCGGCTATGTGAAGGTCCATGGCGCCTTGAGCAATAGTGCGGCGGAGGACCAAGCCATCGCGCGGGCGATTGCGCGTGCGGTCAAACTGGCCGCGCGCGATCTCTGGTTGCTCGCCCCCGCCGGTAGCGAATTGGAGACGGCGGGGCTCGCGCTAGGGCTGAAGGTTGCTCGAGAAATCTACGCCGATCGCGCCTATACGGATACGGGCAGTCTTGTCGAAAGATCGTGCCCCGGCGCCGTGCTGCATGACGCGGGCGAAGTTGCCGCACGCGTCCTTTCCATGGTTTCGGAAGGCGCCATCATAACACTCTCCGGCAAGCGCTTGGCGACCTGCATCGACAGCATCTGTGTGCATGGCGATAGCCCGAACGCGGTCGAAATGGCGAAGGCGGTCCGGGCGCGACTCGAGGACGCCGGGATCGCGCTCGCACCTTTCGCGAAGGTTGAGGAGGCTTGAGCATGCTATCCAAGCCGCGCTATCTGCCGGCCGGAGAATCGGCACTCGTCGTTGAGTTTGGAGCCACGATCGATCCAAGGATTCACGATTGCGTTCTGGCGCTTGATGCCGCCGTCCAACACGCGAATTTTGAGGGCGTGACCGAGACCGTGCCGACCTATCGCTCGTTGATGATTCATTTCGATCCGCGCCGCTTGGCGGCCGAGACTCTCATCACGGAACTTGCAAGGCTCGATGCCACAGGCAAGCCCGCACGAACGCCACCGCAACGCTGGCACATCCCGGCCTGCTATGACTCGCCGCATGACGAGGACATCGCCGAGGCCGCAGCATTTCTAGGTTTGCCGCGCGCGCAAATCATCGATCTGCATCAGGGCGCGCGCTACCGTGTCTATATGTATGGCTTCGCGCCGGGATATATTTTTCTCGGGGGGCTTCCGCCAGAACTTACGATCCCGCGCCGGGCCGTGCCCCGGTCCCCGGCGCCGCCCGGATCCTTGTTGATCGCGGGCGGGCAGGCGCTGATCGCCAGTTGCGCCATGCCGACCGGCTGGTACGGGATCGGCCGCACGCCGGTCAAAGTGTTCGATCCTAAGCGCGCCAAAATTTTTCTCGCGGGCATTGGCGACGAGATTTGTTTCGAACGGATCGATCGCGAAGCCTTCGATGCTTTGAGCCTCGCCGCCGAAGCGGGAGAGCTTTGCGCACGCGGCGACCGCCTTGATGAGCTCTGATATGTGGGGGTGTCTGCGCGTGCTGCGCGCCGGTCCTGGAGCGACCATTCAAGACGGCGGACGTTTTGGATTTCTCCGCTATGGCGTGACCCCGGCTGGACCTATGGATTGGACCGCCTTTCGCACCGCCAATTTCGCTCTGGGCAACGATGATCGCGCGGCGGCAATCGAAGTGTCCACTGGTGGCCTTGAGGTTGTGTGTGAAGGCGTGCCGCTTTGGGTTGCCTTCGCGGGCGGGGCTTTTGTATGGCGGCGCTCCGGCATGGTGCTGCCAAAGGCGGCGCGGATTCGTTTGGAGCTCGGCGAGACGCTCATAGCGCGGGCTGGCGAGTTTGGCGCTTTCACTTATCTCGCGGTCGCAGGCGGCTTCGATACGCCGGCCGTGATGGGCAGCCGGTCAACCCACTTGCGTTCGGGGATGGGTGGCATCGAGGGACGGATGCTGAAAGCGGACGATGTTTTGCCCACGGTGGTTCCGGTGGAGGAGCAAAGTGGAGCAAGCGTCGAAGCCATGATTGATGCGCCATGGCTTGACCGCGATCCTAATCCCTTCCGCGTCGTGCTCGGCCCGCAAGACGATTATTTTACGCCGGAGACTCGGAGTAGATTTTTCGCCGGGGTGTTCACGTTGACACCCATGGCCGACCGTATGGCCTATCGGCTCAAAGGGCCGGACATCGCGCATGCGCGGGGTTACGACATTGTGTCGGATGGTATCGCGCTGGGCGCGATCCAAATTCCCGGCGACAAGCAGCCGCTCGTCCTTATGGCTGATCATCAGCCGACCGGCGGCTATCCAAAACTCGGCCATGTCGCGCGGGCCAACATTGGCAGGCTCGCGCAACTGCGTCCGGGCGAGACGTGTTGTTTTCGAGAGGTCAGTGTGGCTGAGGCTCGGGCAGCGCTCTTAGCGTGCGAGGACGAGATTGCGATGACGGTCCAACGCCTGCGTCCGCTGCGCCGGACGCTTACCTCCGAACGGCTGTTTGAGGCAAATCTGATCGGCGGTGTCGTCGATCCGCTGGATAGCGAACAGACTGAGGAAGAGTTTTAAGAGGGCAAGTTTTGAGAGCGGCCCTTGGCGGGATGGGTTGTCTTCCCGGCAGACTAGCTTGCCATGAGCCGGTATCTGATCGCATAGCTGTTTGCATGGATTACCATAAGATCGCTCTCTTCTTCACCGCATTCCTTCTTGCCGCTCCCGCCT
>PLUZ01000423.1:7813-9236 GCA_003162995.1 Methylocapsa sp.
GTGCACAAAGAGATGCGCTACATGACTCGCAATCTGACGGAAGCGGAGATGGAGGCCATCGCGGCGTATTTCTCAAGCCTGCCGCCGAGGTGATATGCGGCGGCGATGGGACGATGGCCACTCATTGGCCCATATGAGTTTGGAAGTTGGCGAGCCGTTCCCCGCAAAGACATGTGACAACTTTAAGAACGGAAACCGTGGGCAACAGCGTCTAGCGCTTCTCCTCCGGCCGGCCTTGGTTTGCGGCCTGGTCATAGCCAGCTTCCGACTGCAAGAAGGCAATCTCTTCATTCATTCGGCGAATCCTGTTCTCGCAGTTTCGCCATTTCCCATAGTTGCACTCCCGAACTCTGCAGCCGTATTCGCATTGCAAAAGTTCGAGCGGCGCGTCCGCGATGAAGGGTCCCTTAAAGAGGTTTTTGAACAATTTGAATATATTAGCCATTCCTCTCACCGCTTCTCTTCCCTTTTCATGCAGCCACCCCCCTGCGAAATTCGCTGCCGCCCCGCAAAGCACCATAACTTCTTAATTGCGCATTGCGTTGATCTGTCGCAATTTCCTCGCTACTTCGCCTGAAGATGCGCTTGGCGAGAGAGCAGTTTGCAACAGAACCTCCGGGTCCGGGCCCGCTTCTGAAACAGGCTTTCACCCGGACCCTCGCTTCGAGCATTTTGCTGTCGTTTCCAGCAATGACCACATCGATCATGTGCGAGGGCGTAAGATCTCCAGTGCGCACGCACGAAAATTCTTCGGTGCGGCTGGTCCGCCACGTTCCGTCAGACAAGATGCGCGCGCAGCGCCAGTGCGAGCACCTGCTTGACATAAGCCACGGGCGATAGGGTCGGGGGAAAGGCCGATACATCCTTGGAGGCAGTGATGACCCAAACCCTGCGCAGCATTTTCGAGTACATTGATATTAAGAAGGACTACAGCGACATCGATTTTTCCGGGTTCAATGTCGATCTTCAGGGTTGGGGAAGCGAACATCAAATTTTTAATGAAGCTATCGGAGCCAGCAACCCTTCCATAATTATNNAATTACCGCGGTTCGCTACGCCTGAAGAACGGATATCCAAGTATATTTTGGCAGTTTGTTTACAATATGATCAAAACAGAAATGATTGACTCTGTATATCCTCTTCCGATGACGTCAACCGCAGCCTATTATTTGCTGAAACGGTTTGAGATTAAAGCGGATTTAATATATATAGACGCTGGCCACGAACATGATGAAGTCTATACGGATCTGTCATTGTATTATAATCTCCTCCGTCCAGGCGGCGTTATGGTCTGCGACGATTACTCTTCAGGCTGGCCCGGCGTCGTTTCGGCAATCAATCAGTTTGTTGCCGAGAAGAAATTGCCCATGACGGCATTCCAAGCCAAATCCGCTTTCGTGAAGCCCGTGCAAGGCACTTGCTA
>PLUZ01000195.1 GCA_003162995.1 Methylocapsa sp.
AAGATCGGCCCCGGCAGTCTCCGCCGGGCCATCGAACGGAAATCCCCGATGTTGTTGCATCGATCGATGCGCACTGGCTCCTCCATCATTGCGCACTATAGGGCAACAGGTTGAAGTTTTGCGCATGGGCTGTATCTATTGAAGCGGCGAGAGAAGCGAAGCTTCTGCTTTTCAGCTCAGTCTCCCATGCTGATTTATCCAGCGACACACGTTACTATAGGCGGTCATGATACCACGCCCAACCAGCAGATCCTCCACGTCCCACGCCCAGAATTGCTCATCTTCCCGTCAACAGGACGCAACTCTTCCGTGGGTTTCGCTCGAGCGCATGAAGGAGCGTTGGCTCGTATCCCGCCTGTACCTGTAGGAAATCAAATCCGAACATACTGGTGGTGTAAGCGGCCGAGTATTGGCGTCGGGAGAATGCGCCCGACAGCCTGAACAGCCCACGGTCTAGCCAGCGTGGAGATGTTCGGATTAGGTAGTCCATCGTCCGCTAAACATAAAATGGTGCGCACAAGGCGCAACTCTCTCCTCCGGCCGGGGTTCTCCGTCTCTCAGGATTGACCAGAATCCGCTCGCTAGACGTGCAGGGCCTGTCGGCAATTTTCTAGAAGGAGACGGGGTAAGATGGCGACCTTTGACAAGCTCATTCAGGAAATCGGCTCGCGATACTGTCTCGGGTCCAAGGCCTACCCGCTCGTTCAAGAGACTCTCGGCCTAATCTCTGGACAGCCAGGCGGTATCGGCAGTTTCGTGAATAGGTTCAAGGCCGCCGGGTTCGACGTCGAGGTTGCTTCCTGGTTAGGAGGACCTGACCCCGTGCCTCTTTCGGGGCAAGAGGTAGAGCAGACGCTAGGCAGCGACGTTGTTAGCGGCATTGCCAATAAACTTGGTGTAAGCCAATGCTTTGCTAGAACGATTTTGGGTTATGCAATACCCAAAGTCATCGTCTTGCTGGCACCAGGCGGAGCTGTCCCATTAGCAATTCGTGCTTCGGCGTCGAGTTTCCCCAGCTCGGCAATCCCGCTTTCGCCCTCGCCCCTAGAAGAAATTACGAAGCATAGAGCAGAGCAAAGACGACCAAGCAGAACGAAACGCGATGGCGCCGCTCACGTGATCAGCGGGTTGATTATTCCGAGCACCGCTCTGCTGATTACGCTCGCATTGCTCTTCGGATATTTCATTGGGGCAGGCGATCATGCGGCCATGCAGTCCACGGAGATTGCGACGCAAAATGTGTTGGTGGCGTCCTCGCCTGCGCCTTCGATACCAGCGCGCTTGGCGCTTAGCAATGAGAATGGTTTCATCGTTTACTCCGGCACTGTCAAAGACAACGCTACTCGCTTCGCAATCACTGACTCGCTCAAGACGGTGTTTGGAGCCAATAAAGTCACCGGCGATCTCGTCGTAGACCAGCATGCGATTCCGGCGAGCTGGACCAAGGATCTCAAGGCTGCGCTCGATAAATTGAAGCTGCCGGGGTCGCAGGCACTGTTTGAAGGAGATGCCGTTACTATCGGGGGAACGATACCCGATGCAGACCGCGACGGGATCATCAGTTCACTGAAATCCGTTCTTGGGACCCAACTCGTATTCGCTCCAATTGTAGGTGGCGGCGCGACCGAAATGGCGATGGCATCATCGGCACTCAAATCCGGTGCCGGCAACGGGAACCCAATCAACGCTCCGAATCAATCGGCCATTAATCTGCCAACCATTTATTTCGCTACCAATAGAGCCGACGTACCATCGAGCAGCAAGGCACTGTTGCAACAGGAGGCCGCTCTGATGAAACAATTGCCTGCTGGAAAGGTGATTCGGGTCAGCGGATTCACGGATAGTGCCGGTAATCGAACTGCCAATATGAAGCTATCGCAACGGCGTGCAAATGCTGTCCGCCAAGCTCTCGTTCATGCAGGGGTTGATCCCGCCATGCTGAGTGCGAAGGGTTATGGCAGCTCCCATTCCATAGCCAGCAGAAGCGGGGCAGTAGAAGGCCGTAGCAGCGGTATGATGGAAGATCGCCGACGCAATGACCGGCGCGTCGAATTCAGCATAGCTCACCAATAGCGCCGGAAGCGGAAGTCATCGTGGATTATTCTTCATCGTACATAGGTTCGAGGAGGGGCGTCCCTGTCGGAAATCAAAACCGCATATACTTATGGTGTGATCCGCCGGGAATTGGTGATCGCGCATCATTCCTGGCCATGCCCGCCGAGGGGGCGTTTGAGGCACTGGACGAAATCGGCGCCTGTGCTAAATTGTAACAATGGCCAATAGGAAACAAACAATTACACTTGGAATTGCTCTGGCGGTTGCAGTTCTTGCCGCAGTCGCGAGTGCCGCTTGGATTGCCGTGCTGCTGTTTGTACTAGCGGCGTTCTTAATTGCGTGGAGTCTGGAACCCAAGCGCACCGAGGCGTTTGTTGGGCGGTTGCCGTACGGCAATTACCTCCTCAAGGCATTGGCTAAATTAGATTCGATGCTCTCCGACCGGAGTTGAGAGAGCTCTAACGGCGGCCTCCCTTAATTACACGGACTCGTCGCCGCCGATCCAATCCGGCCGCGCCAGCCGCTTTTCACCTTTTGCTGTGGTCCATGTGCGTTTGCGCACCGGAATTCTAATCCCTAATGGACTATTTGTTTGGGTGACGGAGCACATTTCCTCCCAGCTCTCGACCTTGGCGGCGCGCCAATGCGTCGCCCTTTTCCTCCGAAATCGCTCACCCCCTCAGTTTCGCCGCGTCCCTGGCCTCAAGCCATATCGACGCCTTTTCAAAGATGCGACCGGAACCGTCGAGTTCATCCCAGAAAATGGTGGCTAGCCTGGCGTGCAGCTCAAGATGGCTCGGCACGCCGCTACCAAACCGAAGAAAGGCGACTAGTTACGCTTGGGCGATCCGCAAAAAGTATGAACTGAATAGGGAGGAACTCATGGCGATCTATATAACCCAGGGCCGGTACACGTCCGATGCGATCAAGGGCATGGTGGCCAATCCCGAGAACCGCGAGAAGGCCGTCGCGGACCTGATGGAAAAAGCAGGGGCCAAGCTACTCGCTGTATATTTTACATTCGGCGAGTATGATTTCCTCTCTATAACAGAGGCGCCAAGCGAAGAGGTTATGGCTTCTGCGCTTATTGCTGGCGCAGCGTCTGGCGGGATATCGCACTTAAGGACGTCGGTCGCGATGACCAGTAAGGACGCCATGAAGGCGTTTAAATCGGCAGGTGCACTCAGCAAGTCATTCAAGCCGCCAGGGCGGTGATGAAGGGCCTTGGGTCAGGGAAGGATGGTCCCTTCGAGAAAGCCGGATCTATATTCCTTGATGAGAACGGTGAGGGCCCAGACGTCAGGATACGGGAGACCAAATGGAAATTGAAGTGAGCGACGCCGATGTATTACCGCATTGGATTATTTTTGCTTGTGCTGCTCGCCTCAGCCTTTCTGAAGCAAAAAGCCGGGAGGCGGTAGTGTCTCAGTGTGAAATTTGGCGTCATTGACTTGCTTAGCACCAACCACAATGTGTAGTTTATGTCGCGGTGTGGCGAAGCTATAGGGCGTATCCGATAGCTACTTTCTGGAGAGCTGGTTCGCGACCGCGACAGAGCCCCGGTCATCTGCCGGGGCTTCCTATTTCTGCTGTGCGTCATGTCTAGAGGCGGCGCTCCAGCACTAATCCGTTACTCGACTTGCAGGAGCAGGGCGACAAGCTCGCTTTGGCGATGCGTGTCCGTCTTGGCAAACACGGATTTCAACTGATTGCGCGCCGTCTCCCGGGAAATCTTCAATTCGCGGGCGGCGATATCGGGAGGGGCGCCGCGCGCGATGATGCAGGCGAGCTTTGCTTCCGAAGGCGTCAGGCGGAACGTTTTGGCGAGGATCGCCGCGGGCGGCCCTGGCTTGGGCCCCAAGGC
>PLUZ01000239.1:0-5426 GCA_003162995.1 Methylocapsa sp.
TAGGGCGGTTGGTATAAGCCATGCGCTTCCACGCGCGCCGCATTCTACCTTGCGATATTTCCGTATTTTCCGCGGGGAACGGATGATCTTTCGCTCAGTGGGAAAGTAAAAGAGGCAGTTCCGCCTCGGCAAGCATGTCGCTGGTCACTCCGCCAAGGACGATTTCCAACATCCGAGGATGGGCGTAGCCACCCATCACCATAAGATCTGCTCTCGTCATCGCCGCATGGGCGCGGAGGGTTCCGGTGATGCCCCCGTGCTGCATTGGAAGATCGGCGACCGACACTTTCTTGCAATGGCGTGAGAGATGGGCCGCCAGACCCGTGCTCGAGATGCTTTTCGTAGCACCGTGCAAAACGCAAACGATTTCGACCTGTCCGGCGCGCGTCAGCAAACCCATCGAATCTCCGATGGCCCGTGCAGCTTTGCCGCTGCCGTCCCAGGCGATAAGGATAGTTTCGAACCGCGCGCCTCGCGTCCAATCCGGCGGCACGATGACAATCGGCCGTCCGGATGTAAACAGCATCGCTTCAATCATGGTTCGGTCCAAGGAGAGATAATATCCGGACCGGGATAGGATCGTAATATCGCTTGGCCTTGCCGACGTAACAAGGCTCTGCCTCAGATGTGGATAGGATTCCTGAGAGATAAAAAACTCCGCGCTCACGCCGGCGCTCTTCGCGGCGCCTGCAATTCTTTTCGAGGCCTCTTCGGCACGGGCGCGGCGATCGGCATTGACCTCATTTTCTGTCGCATTCGCGACCGAAAGAAGTCCCGCGCCTGGAATCACACTTGGGATTTTGAAAATGGGCGCTGCCAAAAAGACCGAAAGATGAGCTTGCTCCCGCGCACAAAGCTCTACAGCGTAGTTTTCGCTGGCATAGCTTTCCTCCGTGTGATTTAAAGCTGCGTCCTCGAAGTTCAGCCCCAGCCAGACGGTTTTGATCGGCATGCCGGTGTCCCTGGTTCGGGAGGTTCGCTTGTCGAATTTAGATAGTGCCGAATAATGGTATGGGAAGGCTCTCCGATGCGCCTTGTCTGGCTGATTCTCCTCATCCCTTTTGCCGCCGTGGCTTGGGTGCCTTTCTATAACCATACCACGCCCGCGCTGTTCGGCTTTCCTTTTTTCTATTGGTATCAATTGCTATGGGTGCCCCTGACATCCCTCCTAACCTATCTCGTCTACCGGACGCTTGCCCGAGACTCGCGTGATGACGGCTGAGATCGACTGGGCTGCGCTTGCGGTCTTCGTCTTATTGCTCGGTCTCGTCACGGCGATCGGTTTCGGTGCCGCGCGCTGGCGGCGGATCAAAACCCTCAGCCCTCTCGAAGAGTGGGGTCTCGGGGGACGCCAATTTGGAACCTGGATCACCTGGTTCCTGATCGGCGGCGATATCTACACAGCCTACACCATGATCGCGGTGCCGGCGCTCGTCTATGCGACCGGCGCCTTTGGCTTCTTCGCGCTGCCCTACACGATCCTTGTCTATCCGTTCGTGTTCGCAGTCATGCCGATCTTTTGGAAGGTCGCCAAGAAGAACAACTACATGACCGCCGCCGATGTCGTGTATGGCCGCTATGGGTATCGCCCGCTCGAGCTTGCCGTGGCATTGACCGGCGTGATCGCGACCATGCCTTATATCGCGCTGCAACTGATCGGCATTGAGACGGTCTTTCACACGCTCGGCATCACGGGGAAACTCCCACTCATCGCGGCCTTTCTGATCTTGGCGCTCAATACATATTCGTCTGGTCTGCGTGCCCCTGCCCTCATCGCCGTCGTCAAGGATACGATGATTTATATTGTCGTCATCGCCGCCATTTTGCTGATCCCTTTCAAACTTGGCGGCTATAGCGCGGTGTTCGAGACCGCCGACGCGGCTTTTCTGGCGAAGGGGTCGGGGGGAATTTTGCTCACTCCGGCACAATTTGCGCCCTATGTGAGCCTCGCGCTCGGCTCGGCGCTTGCCCTCTTCATGTATCCGCATGCATTAACCGGAATTTTGGCAAGCGCCAGCGCCAATACGATCCGCAAGAATGCCATTCTTCTCCCGGCCTATTCGACGGTGCTTGCGCTTCTCGCCCTCATGGGTTTGATGGGCCATGCGGCGGGCTTGAAGCTGACAAACAACAATGATGTCGTGCCGTTTCTCTTCAAAACCTTGTTTCCAGGATGGTTCGCCGGTTTTGCCTTCGCGGCGATCGCGATCGGCGCCATGGTACCGGCCGCGATCATGAGCATTGGCGCGGCAAACCTTTTCACCCGCAATTTTTGGAAAGCCTATATAAACCCAGATGTCACCTTGGCGGGTGAGGCAAAAGTTGCCAAAATGACGTCGCTCGCTTTGGTGGCCGGCGCGCTCCTCTTCATTTTGTTTCTGCCGACCCAATTCGCGCTCGATCTGCAATTGCTGGGCGGCCTCTGGATCCTGCAAACCTTACCAGCCGTGATTTTTGGTCTCTTCACGGGCTGGTTCCGCTCGCTTGGCTTGCTCCTTGGATGGGCGGCTGGCTTCTTGGGCGGCAGCTGGCTCGCATGGCTAAACGATTTTAAGCCCTTGCACACACTTCATTTCGGTTCCGCCAGCATCACCCTCTATTCCGGCCTGCTCGCGCTGGCAGTGAACATTGCCGTCGCCATTCTCGTGAGCGCGGTGCTTCGTAGAGCCGCGCGCGGGGATCGCGACCTTGCGGGCGTAAACTGACGGCGCGGCCCGCCCGCATTGCATATCCGAGGCATCAATATCCGGCAGCCAAAGTCTCGCGTTGCCTTGTGTCGGCTGCCCCCATCAGCACACCGTTGACGCGAAGAATGCTCTGCGCCGAGCCCCAGGCGCCGTGCACGACCACCTTATGTCCCAAGGCTTGCAGCAGCCGGATGGTATCGGCATTAAGACCGCGCTCGACCTGCAATTCATCCGGCAGCCCCTGATCGTGGACACGCACCGCCTCGGTCGCCTCGGCGAGGTTCATGCCGAAATCGACAATGTCGAGGATGATTTCCGTGACAATTGTTATGATCCTTGAACCGCCCGGTGAGCCAGTGACAAGTTCGAGTTCGCCGTCTCGAAAAACCATGGCCGGCGCCATCGACGACAGCGGACGCTTGCGCGGTCCCGGCGCATTGGCAGCGCCACCGGTCAATCCATAGGCATTCGGAGCCCCTGGCTTTGCAGCGAAATCATCCAGCTCATTGTTGAGAAGGATGCCGGTTCCCTCGGCGACGAGGCCTAGCCCATAGGAAAAATTCAATGTGTAAGTGTTGGAAACCGCGTTGCCATCATGATCCACGATCGAAAAATGCGTCGTCTGATCGCTCTCATAGGGCGCGGGATCTAGCGGTTTGATCTCGGCGTAGGGGCGTGCACGCGCCGTCGAAATCTGCGCCCGCAATCGCTCCGCATAGGCTTTTGAAATCAGCCCAGCCACCGGAATTTTGACCTGATCGGGATCTCCAAGATATTCGGCGCGATCAGCGTAGGCCAATTTCATCGCTTCCGCCAGCAGATGAATGGTTGCCGCCGAATCGGCGCCAAGACTCGCGAGCGGAAACCCTTCAAGCATATTGAGAAGTTCGATGATATGGACTCCGCCCGACGAGGGCGGCGGCACAGAGGCGATCTCATAGCCGCGATAGGAGCCATGCAAGGGCGCCCGCTCAACCGCGCGGTAGGATTTGAGATCCTCCACTGTCATCCGGCCCCCGGCCGCGCGGACGCTGGCGACGATTTTTTCCGCGACCGGCCCTTCGTAGAAAGCACGCTCGCCATCGCGCCCAATCGCCTCCAACACGGAAGCGAGATCAGTTTGAACGAGCCTGTCTCCGCGCGACAGCGCGGTTCCATCTGGATGTAGAAAAATCCGGGCCGACGAGGGCCAGCGTTTGAACCGGGTCTGCGCAAGGGGAAGCGAATCGGCCAGATCGTCGGAAACCTCAAGGCCCGCGCGTGCGAGCGTGACGGCAGGCGCGGCAAGTTCGGCCAGCGAGAATTTGCCCGAACCATATTTGCGCAGCGCGAGCGACAAGCCAGCGACGGTTCCAGGCACGCCCACGCCAAGGCCGCTATCGCGCGATCGCGCGGCCACCGCATCGCCTGCCTCAGTGAGAAAGACATCGCGCGGCGTATCGGCCGGAGCGGCTTCGCGGTAGTCGATGACGACGGTTTTTTTCTCCTTGGCGATATAGACGAGCATGAAACCGCCGCCGCCGAGGTTTCCCGCGCGTGGCAACGTCACGGCAAGGGCAAGGCCGGTCGCAACCGCTGCATCGATCGCATTGCCGCCACGCCGGAGAATCTCGACGCCGATTTTGGACGCGGTCCCTTCTTGAGCGACGACCATGCCATGGCTCGCCAGCACCGGCAAAACGCGCGCGCCTTGTGAGATGATCGGCGGCGGGAGCGGCGGTTCGGCTTGCAAGCCACAAGGCGTGGCGAGACAAAGGAGGGTGAGCACGCCGGCGCGCAGTGCTTTGCGTGGTGCCCCCCACGGCTTTGCTTGAAACAATTGGGCGCTCATGAATCACCGTCGCAATTGGCGATGACTTTGAGGAAGACGGCACCATGACGGGCCATTTTATCGGCGCCAATTCCTGGAATGGCGCGCATGTCTTCGTTGGTTTTCGGCCGTCTTCGTGCCATCTCGATCAGAACCTTGTCGTGGAAAATGATGAAGGCCGGTTGTTTTTGCTCTCGCGCGACTTCGAGACGCTTGGCCTTGAGGGCGGCGAGCAGTCTATTTTGGTTCGCCGTCAGCGGCGCTGTCTCGCCACCCGGTTTGACCGGCGTGAAAGCCTCGCTTGGAGGCACCAGATCTTCGGCCTGCGCAACCGCGATCTCCTCCAAAGTGTGAAGGACGCCGGCCTTGCGCCCGCCTGATAAAGGAATTTCACCGCGCAAGGTCAAAGGTGCCTCGCCCTTGAGGACGGCGCGGCCGGCCCCTGTCAAAATCCACCGGTCGCGATCCTCCTGATCTTGGACGATCAGATCCGCCGCATGAAGCTGGTGAAAAATGCTACGCCATTCGGCCGGTTTGAATTCCTTGCCAACGCCAAATGTCGGCAGAAGATCGTGGCCATGCCGCCGGATCGCTTCGGTCGCTCGCCCGGCGAGGAGATTGGCGAGATGGCCCGAGAAAAAACGTCCCGACGTGCGGTGAATGGCCGACATGAGTTTTTGCGCCGCGACGGCGCCGTTGAACAGCGCCCATTTGCCGTCGCAAATGTCGCAATTGCCGCAAGGTTTTGAGGCCTCGCCGAAAGCGGCGAGCAAGGTCTGGCGACGGCAGTTTGGCGACTCGCACAAGGCGATCAAGGCATTGAGCTTGCGCTTCTCCATCCGCTTGCGATCTTGCGGCGCGCCGCTTTCATTGATTTGCCGCTCGCGCAAAAGAATATCGGCATCGCTGAACAAGGTCATGGTTTCCGC
>PLUZ01000239.1:5434-6212 GCA_003162995.1 Methylocapsa sp.
GACCTCAACGCCGCCTCCAAGCCGGCATGATAGGGGAGCGCCGGGACGCCGCTTTGGCTGAGATGCTGGCTGAGTTTTTCGACGCCCTTGCGCGAATTGCAATAGACGATGCCGCTTTGGCCTTTATGGCGGGCGATCATTTCTTCGATCTGCCGCGTGGAATCGGTCTTGCGCGCCATCGCGAGATGGAGGTTTGGACGATCGAAGGAACGCACGAAGATTTGCGGCTGGGCGGCAAACAATTTCTTGACGATGTCGGCACGGGTTGGCGCATCGGCCGTCGCCGTAACCGCAATGAGTTGAACATCACCGATTGCTAGCGCCGCCTCGGCGAGGCCCAGATATTCGGGCCGGAAATCGTGCCCCCATTGCGAGACGCAATGGGCCTCGTCGATGGCGAACACATTGGCACCCCCCTCGCGGAGAAGCTCCGGCGTGCCGGGACGCACGAGCCGTTCCGGCGCGACATAGAGGAGACGATAGCGGCGCCGCCGGAGGCCCGCCTCGATCGCCGCAGTGTCTTCGCCACTGTTCGATGAATTCAAGGCGGCGGCGGCGATGCCGCGCGCTTGCAGTTGCTGCACCTGGTCGCGCATCAGGGCGATCAGCGGCGAGACGACGATGGTCAACCCTTTGCGGACGATCGCGGGCAATTGATAGCAAAGCGATTTGCCAGATCCCGTCGGCATGACGGCGAGAATATTTTCTCCCGCGAACACGGATTCGAGAATTTCTTGCTGTCCCGGCCGGAACTCCGCGAAGCCGAACACCCGTTCCA
>PLUZ01000133.1 GCA_003162995.1 Methylocapsa sp.
TTAAGCCGCCGCGCAACATGACGGCCCACCCAGCGCCGCGGCAGAACGACGAAGCCTTTCGTGTCGTGGCTCTGCTTGACGATCTCCACGCTCAGCGCCGGCACCCTTGCCACCGCAGCTTCAGCTGCCGGGCGTTGTAACCGCCATCGGCCGAGATCGGTTGAAGCTAAGGGAAGCGCCTGCGTATTTTTGTCAAGGACCGGCCCTGGCTCAACCAACCGATTTGAGGTCACCTAAGATAGTCGGTAGCAGCTCGCTGACCGTCGGATGAATGTGCATCGCGTGCTGCATGACCGTGTACGGTGCTTTGGCATACATCAGATCGAGGATCGCGTGGACAGCCTCGTCGCATCCTGTACCGAGCAATGAGGCGCCGAGGATCTCTTTGCTGTCACCATCGACGAGGATGCGCATAAATCCTTGCGTCTCGCCCTTTTCGACGGCGCGGGCAACGCGCGTCATCGGCCGTTCGCCGGCCAGCACTCGACGTCCGCTGGTGCGCGCTTGGGCCAAGGTCATGCCGACGCGACCCAATGGCGGGTCGATATAAAGGGCATATGCGGTGATACGCTCGCTGACCCTGCGCGGATCTCGGCCGAGCAAATTCGCGGCGACGATCTCGAAATCGTTGTAGGCGGTGTGGGTGAAGGCGCCCTTGCCGTTGCAGTCGCCGAGGGCCCAGACGCCCGGCGCAGTGGTTTGCAATCGGTCGTCGACGACGATGTAGCCACGCTCGTCGCAGCGCACCCCGGCTTTGTCGAGATCGAGATCGTCGGTATTCGGCCGACGACCGACTGCCAGCAACAGATGCGAGCCAGCGACTTCGGGGGCGCCGGCGGTGCAATCGACCTTGGCGATGATCTCGTCGCCGCGTTTCGCGAGGCTGATGCATTCGGCATTCAGCCTGACATCGACGCCCTCGAGCTCGATGATGTCCTTGATCGCCGCCGACACGTCCTCGTCCTCGTGGCGAACGAGCCGCGGCGCCATTTCGATGATCGTTACCTCGCTGCCAAAGCGGCGGTACATTTGGCCGAATTCGAGGCCGATATAGCTGCCGCCGACAATGATGAGATGGCGCGGCAGAAAATCGACGTCCATCATCGACGAATTCGTCAGGTAGGGCACTTCGTTTATGCCGGGCATTGGGGGCGCCAGCGCCCGGCCACCGACATTGATGAAGATCCGTCCAGCGCGCAGCCGCTCGCCGGCGATTTCCACTGCTTGCGGCGACGCGAACCGAGCGTGGCCGCGGTAGAGCGTGATGTTGGCGGCGTTTTCGAGGGCCGAGGTAAGCCCGTTTCGTGACGCCGCCACAATCGCATCCGTGCGCGCTTTAACCCGCCGCATGTCGATGCCGATATCATCCACGATCACCACACCATACTCGGCGGCGCGCCGCGCGATCCGGGCGGTATAGGCGCTCGCTACCAAAGCCTTGGTCGGGGTGCAGCCGGTATTGACGCAAGTGCCGCCGACGAGATGTCGCTCAACGACAGCGACCTTCATCCCGGTGCCGGCTAGGCGGAATGCCAAAGATGGTCCGGCCTGGCCGGTGCCGATGATGATCGCGTCGAAGTCGGGCACGACAAGCCTCTCCAGCAGTATGAGGCGCCATTATAATAGCCAGTTGCTATATCGTTAATGTACGACACAACCGGCCGGGCACAAGGGGCCGCTTCAAGCGCGTCAAAGATCGAGCGCAATGTCACCTTGGGGCTGGCTGCAGCAGATCAACAGATTGCCCTCGGCCGGCGGCTCGACTGGGTCCGGCCGGTAGATGACGGAGCCGGAAATCAGCCCCGTCTCGCAGTTATGACAAACTCCAGTGCGGCACGACCAGCGTACCGGCACATCGCACGCCTCGGCTAGTTCGAGCAGGCTGTGGAATGCGGAACCCCAGTGGACAGCGAGATTGCTGCGCGTAAAGGATATAAGCGGCCCGACCTCCGCGGCTTCCCCCGGCGGATGCGACGGCCGCCGCGAGACCGCGGCGATGCCCGGCGTCATCGACTGGCCCGACCCGAAATTCTCAGTGTGTAGGCGGTCACGGGCGACCCCCCAGCCTGCAAGGCCGTCGACGAGACCGCTCATAAACGCGGCTGGACCGCAGATGTAGAAGTCCGCATCAGGGGGGACGCCCATTTCCTCGAACACGTGCACGCCGACGCGCCCCACCCTATCGAAATCGACAGTCGGCCGATCGGCTGGCTTTGGCGCACTGTAGCGAATGTGGCTGCGGCTTCCGGGCAAGGTCTTGAGGAGCTCGCGCACCTCCGCCGCAAATGGATGCTCGCTGCTGTTGCGGGCACCGTGAATCCACCAAATCTCTCTCCGAGTTTGCTCGGCGGCCAGTGCGTGCAGCATAGCGAGGATTGGGGTGGCGCCGATGCCGGCGCTGACAAGGACCACGGGACGCTCGCCCTGCCGCAATAGCGGAATTGCGGCCGCCACCCGATGCGGCACCTGCGCAAGGCATTCAATCGTCACGTGTCACGGCAAACTCACAGGAGGACTGTGTCCAAATGACGGGGAAAAATGTTGCTCCGCGCCATTGGCTGCCGCTCAGACGCTACTCAGGGGCGGCCAAAGGCCGCCAAAGACCTCCAATCCAGCCGGAAACTGAAACCATCTGTGCGATTCGACGTTCATCTGGCGGATGTCGGATTAATCGGCGCCTCGCCCGGCAAGATGGGAACAGCTCTGGCGCAACAGAATCTGCGTAGCGTGCTCAGCTTCTGTGATGCGCCGCAAATGACCGCGCCCGAAGCCTATATTCAGGTCACGCCCGGACTGATCACCGACGACGGTGAGGTCACTGAAGAAGCTGGTCACACGGATTTGCACAAATGGGAACCGGGACGGGTGCCGTCGGCGTGACGTCGACCCTCATCGGCGGCCGATGGGGCCCCGAGGTCAGAACAGAGGCCCGCCCTAGGCGGAGGTGAACTTGATGGCACGAGTCGCGATAATCACGGGAGCCAGCCGGGGAATCGGTGCGGCAACCGCATTAGTTCTAGCCAAACGTGGTTACCGGGTGGTCGTCAACCACCGCGCCAGTGCGCCACAGGCCGAGGAGGTGGTGGCGGCCATCGCCGCGGCCGGCGGCGAAGCCGTGGCGATTAAAGCCGATGTCACCGTGCCTAACGACGTCACCGCCATGTTCGATGAAATCGATCAGCGGTGGGGTGGGACGGACGTGCTCGTGCACAACGCGTTGACGCCGTTTGCCATCACCTCGTTCGCCGAGCTAAGCTGGGAGCAGCTCGGCGGCAAGCTGGACAGCGAGCTGCGTGCCGCGTTCCTGACAACGAAGGCCGTTGTGCCGGGTATGGTTTCGCGCGGATACGGTCGGCTGATCTATCTGAGTACCGGGCTGTCGCGTCGTGCGCGTGATGGGATGATCACGCTGGGCACCGCTAAGGCGGCCCTGGACCAATTCGTGCGGTACGTCGCTTTGGAGCTGGCACCACACGGGATCACCGCCAACCTGGTCGCACCGTCCACGGTGGAGGGATCCCGGTCGACCGAGCAATTCACGGACGAGCGGATGCACGAGCTCACTGCGGCCATGCCGATGGGACGGCTCGTCCGTCCCGACGATGTGGCCAAGACGGTGGCGTTCCTGGCAAGTGAGGACTCCGGTTTCACCACCGGCCACTACCTTCCGGTCAGCGGGGGCCTTGCAATGGAGTGAACGCAACGGGCACGCGCGCACTGTCCGAGATTGGGAGAAGGACTTCGCCGATGCACACGATTGACCTGACCTATGTAGGTCGTGGTATCCACGAAGAACTGATCGCGTATGTGGCGGATCAGGAGGGATATTTCGAGGATGAAGGTGTCCACGTCGCTGTCCGCGACGGAATCAGGTGGGAGACCGAACGCCTGCGCGGTGGCGCAACCATCGGTTTGGGCCGGGCCTTGTTGTCGCGGCTGACCGAGGGCATCCAACGGAATGTGCTGGCCGTCAACACCCATCGGCCGCTGTTCTGGTTCCTCGGGCTCGCTTCCGGCAGCTATCCGAGGCATTCCGGAAAACATATGCTCATTGTGAGCCTTTCTCAGGTTGACCCATAAGAGACCTTCTGACGGGCGAGTGCCGACAGCGGCTTTGCGCCCATCTCAGCCGTCAGACCCGCTCCAGCCGATTCTCCAAAACGAACATAGCACTGTCGCTAGGCGTTCACGCGGCAAGAACCGATGGCTTTACACCCCAGCCGTTCGCTCAACCCATGCAGGCCCATCAGATGCACGACAGCTTTCCGCTTGGCAGCGGGCGTCACCACTAGAGCGTAATGCGAAAAAGTGGGCACCGGTTTTTCGCAAAAATCCCGCTCTAAGTTTTTAGAATCGATCACGTTTCATGATTGTGGGTCGACTCGACCCAAAATCATCGTGAATCTAGTGAGATAGTCCGCTCCGTCCACTCGCCCTCACCAATTTGCGTTGCATGGGCGCGCCGCCGAACCTTAATAGTGAGTGAAGGACGCGTCGCGCGGGCTATTTGGGTTGTCTTGTTTGATACAAACCTCGACGAAGGACAGAGCGGCTATCAAGCGGGGTTTATCGAGACGCATTGGACTTGTGCCTAAACCTCTGAATTTGCAATATTCCGTCGTGATGGATCCTGATTTGCATGGATCCTGATTTGCATGATGCATTTCGAGCCCTTGGTCACGGAACTGAGCCGCCTCTCTGGAAAAACGGGTATTTTGTATGTCGCATAAGCTTCAACTCGGAATGGGCTTCACATTTGAGCAGCTTTATACAGTCGAGGGGGTGGTAGCGGTCGACCAGGCGTTCATCGCACATCTCGCCGAAACCGACGCCGCGCTTCACGACCGTCTCGTCGCCGCGCGCACGGACGCCGCGGCGCTCGACGCCAAAGAGCAGTCGGATCTCATCATCGACGCGGCGCCGCATGTTGAGGATTTCATCGGGCGTCTCTTTGGCATTTCCGATGAGATCGCGGCGATGCAGGCGCGCCACAATGAGCTCGCGCCGATCTATGCGGTCAAGCGTCTCTTCGTTCAGCGCCAAGCCGTCAAAGGCGTCACGGTGGAAGACGCCGAGGCTATCGATGGGCCAGCCACCAAGGCGGAACTCGAAGATTACTTCGGCGAGCCGCTCACCGAATTGAGCTACGCCCGCCACGTGCAATCCTGGCTCGATAATGAAACCCACGAGGCGGCTCTCGATCTGGCTGCGGACTACGCGGCTTGGGCGACGCTTACCGAAGCCGGCCAGGCTGCGCATAAATCCGCGGTATTGTTTCGCGTGCCCCATAAGCTCCATTCCGAGCATCTCGTCCCGGTCGAGACGGAAGTCATCGACGGCGTGACTCAGGCACGTCTGCCGAAAGACCATCACAGGCATCGCGACGGCTTCGCGCTGACCGACCATGGCATGGATTTGCGCGGCTCGCTCGATCAAGCGAATTACTGCATCTGGTGCCACAATCAGGGCAAGGATAGCTGCTCGCACGGATTGAAGGATAAGGAGACCGGCGCCTTCAAGGACAGTGCCTTCGGCGTGCCACTGGCCGGATGTCCGCTCGAAGAAAAAATCTCCGAGGTGAATTTATTGAAAGCACGCGGTTTCGCGATTGCCGCGATCGCGGTCGCAACGGTCGATAACCCGATGTGCGCGGGGACCGGTCACCGCATCTGCAATGATTGCATGAAGTCCTGCATCTATCAGAAACAGGACCCCGTCGACATACCCCAGCTCGAGACCGAGACCTTGAAGGGCCTTTTGTCCCTGCCTTGGGGTTTCGAGATCTACTCTTTGCTGACGCGTTGGAGCCCGCTCAATCTGAACCGCGCGGTGCTGAAGCCTGCCACGAATTATAAGGTCCTCGTCGTCGGACTTGGGCCGGCCGGCTATACGCTCTCGCATCATTTGATGAACGAGGGTCATACCGTCATCGCGGTCGACGGATTGAAGATCGAACCGCTCGATCCGGCCTTGTCGGGCGTCGATCGGTTCGGCAAACGCGTTCCATTTGAACCCGTCTACGACGTGAAGACCTTGATCGAACCCTTGGAAACCCGCTCCAGCGCAGGCTTCGGCGGCGTCGCAGAATATGGCATTACCGTTCGCTGGGACAAAAACTTTCTGAAGATCATCCGGTTGTTGCTGGAACGCCGGAGCCAGTTCACGATGATCGGCGGCGTCCGCTTCGGCGGAACGATTGGCATCGATAAGGCCTTCGAACTCGGCTTCGATCACATCGCGCTCTGCGCGGGCGCGGGGCGCCCGACCGTAATTCCGATAAAGAACGGCTTGGCACCGGGCGTCCGGCAGGCGTCTGACTTCCTGATGGCCCTGCAATTGACCGGCGCCGCGAAGTTCGATTCGATCGCAAACTTGCAGCTCCGCATGCCTGTTGTCGTCATTGGCGGCGGCCTGACCGCGATCGACGCCGCCACGGAGGCCATGGCCTATTATCCGGTGCAGGTCGAGAAATTCCTCACTCGCTATGAAACGCTCATCGCCGAACATGGCGACATTGTCGTGCGTTCGATCTGGTCCGAGGCTGAGGCTGAGATCGCCGACGAATTTATCCACCATGCGCAGGCCATTCGCGCCGAGCGTAAGGCTGCGCATGCGGCGGGGACAAAGCCCAAGATTGCCGAACTGATGGAGCAATGGGGCGGGGTGACGATCGCCTATCGCCGCCGTCTCATTGACTCGCCGAGCTACACGCTCAACCATGAAGAAGTGAACTTGGCCATGCAGGAAGGCATCCGCTTCGCGGAAGGCCTCACCCCCGAGGAGGTTAAGGTCGACCGCTTCGGGATGGCGGAGGCTTTGGTCGTCTCGACGAAAGGCGGTGATCAATTTAGGCTGCCCGCGCGTGCGATCATCGTGGCGGCGGGAACCCAGCCGAACACAGTGCTTGGCCGCGAAGATCCGCAGAATGTCGTGCTCGATGGCCGTTACTTCCAAGCTTATAGCGAGGACGGTGCGCCCGTCAGTCCGGAAAAATCGTGCAAGCCGAATGATGTTCATGTGTTGATGAGCGCGCGTCCCGAGGGACGGGCGATCAGCTTCTTCGGCGACCTCCATCCGAGTTTTGCCGGCAATGTCGTGAAGGCGATGGCGAGCGCCAAATTAGGCTATCCCATCATCAACCGGAAAATGGCGTCGATTGAGGCCACGGCCGTGGCGCCGGGCGCGCTCGTCAAAACAATGAATGAAGGCTTGCGCGCCGCCGTCCAATCGGTTGAGCGGCTGACGCCAAATATCGTCGAGGTGACTGTCAGCGCGCCCTTCGCGGCACGTGGCTTCGAGCCGGGGCAATTCTATCGCTTGCAGAATTTCGAGGCTTTGGCGCCGCGCATCGATGGCACGACGCTCATGATGGAAGGCTTGGCGCTCACCGGCGCTTCGGTCGACAAGGAGAAAGGCCTTTTGTCGACGATTGTGCTGGAAATGGGCGGATCGTCGGATCTCTGCGCGCATTTGCAGCCTGGCGAGCCCGTCATCTTGATGGGCCCGACCGGCGAGCCAACCGAAACGCCGNNGGGCAGGCGCTTCGGGCAGGCGGTTCCAAGGTTGTCTATGTTGCCGGCTATAAGCGTTTGGTCGATCGATACAAGATCGAAGAAATTGAGCGCGCGGCCGATGTCATCGTTTGGTGCTCAGACGAAGCCCCAGGCTTCGAGCCGACCCGGCCGCAAGATAGAACCATTGTCGCCAATATCGTCGAAGCGATCGCGGCCTATGGCTCCGGTAAGCTCGGCACGCTGGCGATCCCGCTTGACCAGGTCGATCGCATTATCGCGATCGGTTCCGACGGCATGATGAACGCGGTGGCGAAAGCGCGGTATGGCGTTTTGAAGGATTTGCTGAAGCCGTCTCATTGTGCGATCGGATCAATCAACTCCCCCATGCAATGCGCAATGAAAGAAATCTGCGGACAATGTCTGCAACTTCATAGAGATCCTGCCACTGGAGCCGAGACGGTCGTGTTCTCTTGCTTCAATCAGGATCAGGCCCTCGATAGTGTCGATTTCGCCAGCCTTCGTCAGCGCCTCTCGCAAAACAATGTGCAAGAGAAGCTGACGAAGTTATGGATCGACCGGGCTCTGCGTCAATTGGGCTGGCGTGAGCACCTCGCAGCTGAGTGAATGCGGAGAAAGGCAGCTTGATAATCTCAACAGCTAAAGTTTAACTTAAGGCAGCAAGCAACGTTCTTGCGGCTGCGGCCCTGCAAAGGGATTAGCACATCGGTAATCACATTGGCGCGGACCAAGCGCCACCTGGGAGGTAGTTATGACCTATGTCGTGCTCGATAATTGCATCAAATGTAAATTCACGGACTGCGTGGTGCCTTGCCCCGTCGATTGCTTCTACGAGGGCGCGAATATGCTGGTCATCGATCCCGAGGTCTGTACCGATTGCGGTCTTTGCGAGCCGGAATGTCCGGCCAAGGCGATAAAGCCCGATACCGCCAAGAACCTTGGTATTTTTTCCAAGCTCAACGCCGACATGGCGAAGATCTGGCCCAATCTCACAGTCAAACGGGATGCCATGCCGGAAGCCGCGGAATTCTGCGGCAAGGCGAATAAATATGAGGAGTTTTTCTCGGCGGATCCGGGTGAGGGCGGTAAGAAAACTAAAAAACTCAAAAAGAAAAAAGATGCGGATGAGTGAGCATGGTGTGCATCCCGTTTGACCAGACAGTTGGCGGGTTGAGTTAAGCGCTAAGACGGATGAACTCCCGAGGCGATTGGAAGTTGAAGCCTGGAGCGCGGGTGAATCTCGCAATATTTCTTCGATCCGGCCGAGCAAGCTGGCAAGGATTGCACCTGCGTCCGGCAAGACTGCAAGGCGAGCGTGATCGCGCTTCAGGGTTTTGACGAAGCTCTCAGACATGCGATTGCTTTCAGCTGGGAGGACGCCAAAGCTTGCGCCGTGCCGGCGGTTCTGCTTGAGCGTAAGTTGCGCGAGACGCTGGTGAAGACTGCATTTCTGGGCGACCTCCTGACCAATCTGGCCATGTCGTCCGGCTGCGAAGACACACGCGGTCGCTACCGATGCCCAGAGCGGTAGTCTGGTTCCGCGCGTTATTAGCCCAAAGCTGCCATTCCGCTTTCGGCCCTTTCCCGCCATTCAGTATTCATCCGGTCAGTATTCATCCGGTGAGCACC
>PLUZ01000270.1 GCA_003162995.1 Methylocapsa sp.
TCTTTCGTCCCAGTTCGATGAAGATCGGCGAGCAGGATCTTCCGGTTGGCGCAGATGATCGCATCGTCCTGCAAACGGCATTCGCCGACACCGCAATCAATAAGGCGGCTTGCATAGTCGAGGATGTTGTCGCGCAAGGCAATCGCGGTGCGCTCCACAGCTTGGCCCGCGACGACCGTCCCGGTGCTCGCGAAGGTGCCTGTATCATAAGGCGTTAGATCGGTGTCGCCATTCACGATGGCAATGTTGCCCGCCCGCGTACCAAGCACGGACGCAGCGAGCTGACGGTGGGACGTGGTCGAGCCGTTGCCCATCTCGGTGGAGCCGACCGCAAGGCGGTAGCTGCCATCGGGCAACAACCGCATCTCGGCACCTGAACGGTGCTCCGTGGGTGGTCCGGATTCCATCATGGCGAGTGCGACGCCGGTCCCCTCAAGCCAGTCCTCGCCTTCGGGTCCCGGCAATCCTCGGCCGCTCGATAGCGCGTTCTCGACAAGATCGAGACATTGGTCGAGTCCATAGCTACCGAAGGTCACATCGGAGGGATCTTTCCATACGGATTCGATCCAATCATTCGGCCTAATCATATTCGTGCGTCTAATTTCTATGGGATTGATCCCCAATAACTTCGCGAGTTCGTCCATGGCGCATTCGATAGCGAAGGTGGTTTGTGAGGCGCCGTAGCCACGGAAACCACCTGCCGGAACCATGTTGGTATAGACGGCATAGCCATCTGCTTTCTTGTTGGCGCAGCGATAGGCGGCGATCGGACTACCTAGCGCGGCGGCAAGCGTCTCGCCTCCATGCCCGCCATAGGCGCCGGTGTTGGAAACGACACGGAGCTGAATCGCTGTCAGCGTGCCGTCGCTTTTGGCACCGAGCTTCACATGTGTTGTCATGGGGTGTCGCGTGGTGGCACCGATGAATTGCTCCTCGCGGTTGAACTCCCACATCACCGGACGTCCGGTCTTGAGCGTGGCGAGCACGCACAAATCCTCGGAGATCATCTCCTGCTTGCCGCCAAAACCGCCGCCGATGCGTTCGGTGAAGACATGGACGTCGCGGTCAAACAGTCCGAACAAGTAACAGAGCTTTTGCTTGGCGATGAACGGCGCCTGCGAGCTGGTTCGAACATGCAGGCGCCCATCCTCGCCCCGCCAGGCAAGGGAGCCGTGCGTCTCCAGATGCACGTGCTGCACTCGGGAAGTCGAATAAGTTCTCTCATGGATGGCGTCGGCCTCCCTGAAGCTCTGCTCGACGCTGCCAATTTCGCCATGGATGTCGACATAGATGTTGCCACGGGTCGCGACACCACTTTCGTGCAGAACCGGTGCGCCGGGCTCCATCGCTTGCTCAGGATCAAACACCGTTGGCAGTGGCTCATAGTCGACCTCCAGCAACCGGCACGCTTCTTCCGCGGCACCCTCGGTTTCGGCGACGACGGCCGCGACCCGCTGGCCAACGAAGCGGACGACATTGTCGAGGATGTAGGTGTCGTCAGGGTCCACAAGGTGATCTTCATGGGTTGCCGTTGAGTAAAGCTTGCGCGGTACATCCTTCCAGGTGAAAACGTCGACGACGCCAGAGACGCCCATAGCCTTATCGCGTTTGATGGCTTTGATGCGTGCATGCGGATGTGGCGACCGGAGCACTTTCAGATGCAGCGTATCCGGCATCGCCACGTCGAGCGTATAGCGCGCTTGGCCGGTGACGATCGATTCGCCGAAGGGGCTGCGCAGGCTCGCGCCGCATGCTCTTCCTGCTATGTCCTNNTGCGCATCGAAGGTCGCGGCGGTCATGATCATGCCGGCGGCGCAGAAGCCGCATTGAAAGGCTTGCGCATCGAGAAATGCCTGCTGCACGGGGTGCAGCTTGCCGTCGCGCACCAGCCCCTCGATGGTAGTGATCTCGTGCCCTGCGGCGCGGAAGGCCGGCGTCAGGCAAGAGTGGAAGGGCTTACCATCGATATGGACNNTAATTCATGCCGGCGGTCCATGTTGGAGCTCGGCACGGATCTGCTCGGCGTAATAATAGGTGAGGTGACGCTTATAGGCGGCCGAGCCGTGTACATCGTTGAAATAGTCGGCATCTGAGATATGCGCCTGGATGGTGTCTCGTAGCTCGGTGGCGACTGGAACGCGATCGAAATGAAGTTGCATGGGCCGGGCCGTCGCCGCCGTAATAGTCAGAAGGAGATCCTCGCTGTGTACAGCCTGGGTGCCGATCAAGAGCACCGCCGACCGTCCGAGATGGGTGAGCGAAAAGCGGCGGAAAGCGAAGCGTTTTGAGAGTGCGTTCGCGGGAAGATGGATGCTCCGCAGCAACTCACCGGGGCTAAGCACGTTGGCGTGGTTTCCGGTCACAAAGTCAATCGCCGCAACGTTGCGCGGCTTTGCATCGCGCGGCCAGAGCGTATAGACGCCTTCAAGCGCAACAGTGAGAGAGATCATCGATCCGGCGGGCAACGACATGCAAATATTGCCGCCCACCGTGGCCGCGTTGCTGATCTTGAACGACATCAGCAGGGAATGGCAGCAAAGGCGTATCAGCGGCGTCGCGGCCCAATCTGCCGGCGCCTTGAAGCGATCCAACTCGGCGATCGTGCAAGTAGCCGCAATTTCGAGGCCGTCGCTGGAAACTTGCAGCGCAGGCCAGCGCAGCGACTCAAGATCGATGAGCGTATCGGTGCCAATTTGCGGCGTCGAAAATAGCCACGTCCCGCCAGCAAGCCAGGCATAGCCCTCCCGCCACCCATAAATGTCGTTAGCCGAGGAAGGCCGCTTGATCTCGGTAATGGTGTTCAGGTTCATGACCGTCTCCCTTCCGGTGGAACGGCAATATCAAAGAGGGGACATACCATGCATCGTGGTCAGGCAAATTGCGCGGCCAAGCGGCCTGCATTGCGATTGTTCTCCCGCACGATGGGGCCCATATCGATGGTCACCACCTCGCCGTTATCGACGATCAGCCGGCCGCCGACCACGGTATGGCGAGCGGACGTCGGTGCGCAAAAGACGATGGCTGCGACCGGATCGCTCAAGCCCCCACTATAGGCAATGGCATTGAGATCGAGGGTGAAGAAGTCGGCGCATTTGCCCTTTTCGAGCGAGCCGATGTCGCTCCGTCCGAGCAAGGCAGCGCCACCAATCGTGGCGATCTCCAAGGCTTGCCGAGCGGTCATCCATTCCTTCGCCCGCAGCGGGTCGGAAGTGGAAAGCACCGTCTCGGGACCTGCGGGCGGGAGAAGCCCTATTTTCAGCCGCGCGAGCAGCATTGCCTCGCGCACTTCCACCAGCAGATTTGAGCCATCATTGCTTGCCGATCCGTCGACACCGAGGCCGGTCCTGACACCAGCGTCGATATACTTCTTGATGGGCGCGATACCGGAGGCGAGCCGCATATTGGAGGATGGGCAATGACAGACGCCCGCACCTTTGGCTGCGAACAAACGCACCTCATCGTCATTCACATGCACGGCGTGGGCATACCAGACATCCTTCCCCACCCAATCCAGCGACTCCATGTAGGCGACGGGGCGCAAGCCGACATTTTGCAGCGTGTAGCGCTCCTCGTCCAAGGTCTCACAGAGATGCGTGTGCAGCTTGACGCCGTACTGCCTCGCGATCTTCGCCGACTCGCGCATCAGATTCGCAGTCACGGAGAAGGGTGAACACGGCGCGAGCACGATCTGCAGCATCGAGCCAGGCTTCGGGTTGTGATACTGCTCGATGACGCGGACCGAATCCGACAAAATTTCCTTTTCGTCCTCTACGCAATCGTCCGGCGGCAGGCCGCCTTTGGATTGGCCGAGCGACATACTGCCCCGCGACACGACGAAGCGAACGCCGATTTCCGCCGCCGCATGGATTTGATCATCGACCTTACAGCCGTTCTTGAAGACATAGGCGTGGTCGAAGACCGTCGTGCAGCCGGAACGTGCGAGTTCTGCGCAGCCGACAATCACCGCGGTGCGGGTGTCTTCCGGGGTGCGGGCGGCCCAAATCCCGTAATGCGCCTTCAGCCAAGGGAAGAGGTTCGTGTTCTGGCCGGCGGGTAGATTCCGCGTCAGCACCTGATCGAGGTGGTGGTGACAATTGATCAATCCTGGGAGCAGAATGTGACCGCTGAGGTCGAGCACCCTATCGGCGGTGCCGGGCAACTCGGCCGTGAAGCCAACTTGCTCGATGACACCATCGCGCGCGAAAAGGCCCGCGTTCTTCAGTTCGCGGCGCTGCCCGTCCATGGTCACGACCACGTCTGCATTCTTCGCGAGGAGAGTCGCCATGGGGTTTCCTCTCTGCTGTTGCGGCTGTTAAATGTCAACTAATAGTTGATAATTAAAAGTCAATCGAATCCTTATTTCCAACCTTAAATTGAATTTGCCTAAGCAAAGGTGAAATACCGTCCCATATCTGGCTGCAAGGAACGCCTGAGTGAGCCCTGTCGATGGTCAACGACCGTCGGTGATCAGTCCCCCCTGAGGAGCGCAAACTCCGTAGTTCCGAGATTGTTGCATCTCAATATGAAGTTCGGAACGGGAGCCTGGGAGCAAGCCATGTCTGAGGAGAAGCCGGCCCAATGTGAATACTGGGATGCCAGGTCGCGGCGAAAACGCGGTCTCTCCCCGCTCCTGTCACGGCGCCTTTTTTTGGCTGCCGGCAGCAGTATCGGGACGTCGCTGCTGGTGCGAAGCTTTCCCGCAACCGCGCCAGGAAGCGGAGAAGCGCAAGCCGCTGAGCACTTGCACGAGGGCTTGGACGACGCATACGATGCCTGGAAGGATTTTGTCCCCGGCGCGCCTTTCATCGAGCCAGAGGTCCGTCGCTCCGTGAACGGAGAGCTGCGTACCACTTTGCGGCTGCAATATGCCTACAAAGATATCGGCGGCTACCGGCTCTTCGTGCGAAGTTATGAGGGCACCATCCCCGGCCCGACCTTGCGCGTGAAGCCAGGCGACGTACTGCGGATAAAGCTGATCAACGACCTTCCGCCCAACCGCGATCCTGTGCCGGTGATCCACTCGCTTCCACATCAGTTCAACACGACCAATTTCCATGCGCACGGGCTGCATGTGAGTCCGAGCGGCATCTCCGACAACGTTATGCGCGTCATGGAGCCGGGAAAGAGCTACGATATAGAGATCGCCATTCCCGCCGGCCACATCCGCGGAACCAATTGGTATCACCCCCACGCGCATGGATCGGCCGACGTGCAGATCGCTAGCGGCGCGGTGGGAGCCCTAATCATCGAAGGCGATTTTGAGGATGTCCCCGAGATCGCTGCCGCGCAGGAGCGGTTGCTCGTGCTGACCGAGGCGGTGTTCGACTCGTTTGGAACAATCGAGAATTTCGAGACGCTTTTTCCGGAGACCGCCGCTCGGTTCTTGGCTGTCAACGGCGTGCGGGAGCCGACCATCACCATGCGGCCGGGCGAAGTGCAGCGCTGGCGCATTCTCCATGCCGGCTGGCAGGATGATCTCTTCCTCGAGTTCCAGGGGCACACGTTGCATCCGATCGCCCGCGACGGCACCCCCCTCTCACGGATGGACCTATCCCTTCCGCGCACGCCGGAACACGTCAGCGACAATCCGAAAGCCTTACTCATAGCGCCGGGTCAACGAATTGACGTGCTGGTTAAGGCGGGGGCGCCCGGCAGCTATGAGTTTCGCGCGATCCCCTACAATCAGGGTTATTCTTCTCCAACCGGCCCCCTCGCGCGCATCGTAGTGGCAGGCGATCGGCTGTCGATGAATCTCCCGGCCAAACTGCCGCCGTCGCCGGAAAAGACCATCAGCGACCAGGAAATCACAGGAACCCGCGTGTTAAGGTTCTCGGCGACGCATCCCGAGGTCGAAGCGACGGAGCATTGGCAGGAATTCAGGTTCCAGATTGACGGCAAGGTTTTTGATCCGAATAGGGTTGATCAACGAGTGCGCCTCGGCGCGGTGGAAGAATGGACGATCATCAATGAGCATAAGGACGATCATGTCTTCCATATTCACATCAATGATATGCAAGTGACCAAGGTCAATGGCGCACCATTGCCTGAGCCCATATGGGTGGACACGATGATCGTCCCACGCAATGGCAGCATCACCTTTCGTTCGCGCTTCCTCGACTTCACCGGCAAATACATGCTCCACTGCCACATGATGAACCATGAGGAGCTCGGCATGATGCAGGTCGTGGAGGTGTATGCCGACTAGCGTTCCTATCTCGCTCAATGCGATTCGTTATCAGTCAGTCGGCGATTAGGCACAGCGGTGACGGAGGTTGGTTGATATAATCGCCAGAGGTCTAGCTCGGAAAGAGCCGAAAGTGACAACGCCATGCGGAGACGTTCTCATGCCGTCACGTCTTTTGATTTGGGTATCAATTTTTATTGGCTCCACGATTGGAGGGATTATTCCCGAACTTTGGGGTGCTGGAATGTTCTCATACCTGTCACTGCTACTCAGCGGTATCGGAGCATTGGTAGGATTATGGATTGCCTTCAAAATATAAGAATTCTCGGCTTGGCTGTTGCGCCATCGGCTAGGCTCGTGGCGGCTTTGTCACTTTCTAGATTTTACTTATCAATCACTCATGCCAAACGAATGAGTGTAGCTAACTCATGCCATGGTTCGGCTCTCCACGATCCTGATGCCGCGCCGGAGGTTGAGGGCAGCACAATGACCGGAGGAAAATCAGGATTTGGCGGCGAATAAGGGCCATAGGCCAGATCGGCTGTTCGGCGAATGCCGAGGAAGGCGCCGGCAGCACGCTTCCCGTTGAAAGCTACGAGTCTTGGTCGCACTGCACGAATACAATTAGCAAACCTCGGGACATCGAATGAGTCGGCTGGCAACTCTGAGTCAGCACCGGAGAAGGTCTTTGCGATATCGGTCAGGCCGATGCCGAAGGTGGGAAGCAGCCGGAACTCATCAGGTTTCAGCTGGTGAGGGGTGAGCTTGATCTCAGCAAGGATGCTCCAGAAACGGTTCCCGGGACCGGCGTAATAGGCTCCGCGTGCCGCTGATACGACGCTCGCCGCAGTACCACAGAAAACTACCCGCAGCCCCGGGCAGAGTACGTCTGGAAGGATGTGCGCAGTCATCTGAGATTCTTAGATAGAGGCATTCAAGTTGGCCCCCGCAGACCGGCTTTTATGCCACCGAGTACTTCTGCGAGCTGCACAGGCCGGAAATTCCAAACCTCGACTCCTACGTCAAACTGACGCGGCAGCGGCTTCAGGCGGCCGTGACTATGGCCATGCAGGTTAACCCAACCTTTGCTCATATTCCGCCAGGTCCGGAAGGGATAGTGGCACAAGACGAGGTGCATGCCATCGACACTCACCTCGGCATATGCCTGGATGCTTTCCCAGCCATCGCAGCCCTTGACCGCGGCATCGTCATTGTTGCCGGTGATAAGGTGTTTGCCGCCATGTAGCGCCTTGACTAGTGATGCTACGCGGTCCGGCTGTTGGCGAATGGCGAAGTCGCCCAGGTACCAGACCTCATCGTCAGATCCAATCACCGAATTTCACCGATCGATCATCTGGCAATCCATCTCGGCAACTGATGCAAACGGACGTCGGTAAAGGCCCAGTGCCCCCGCATGGCCAAAGTGATGGTCACTCGTGAAGTAGGTCGACATCGGTTCTATCCCCGGCTCTCAGCGGTTTGTCGCAGCAACGCCAGCTCCGCACCATTCATTTGACGACCAGCGGTTTCCGGGAACCGGACGTCGCTTTTCGGCATGACTCTACCGGAAAATAGCAGAGCGCTTCAGCGGGTCATCCGTGACCCCGACCCGGCGGATCAAATCTCGATCCTTGTTGCGATTGCAATCGCAGAATGAATGCAAAAGCTGGAGTGAGCCCGCATAAGTATTTGAGGCACGCAAGGTATTGATGCCAATCGGCGCGATAGACTATTGATCTAATTGACGTGGGAGATCACTCTTCAGCACCTATTCACTCATGGGACGCATCCGAGCCGTCGGGGCTTCCGCGACAACCGAGAATATCGGTGCAAAACAAAAATGGGCCTAGAGATTAAGTTGAGCCGGCGCGTAAAAAGGCAAGTGACATCCCGTCTTTCTCGAAGTAAGCAACTAGCCATGAAAACTTCAATCGATCGCATCCGCGCGAAAATTGCGGACCTAGAGGCGAGGATCTCCGATCTTCGCATTGCCGAGCGTGAGCTCGAGGCTCTCGACACCACGCCCGCCCCTCGGGGTAAATTAAAGGCAATGGCGAAACGGAAGCCGAAGACGGACGACGCGGCGATTGCGCCACAGACCGTCGGTGCGGCCATCACTGACGTCTTGAGCCGGAACGGCGCCCTTCCGCTGGCCGAACTTGCCGAGCAGATTAGAACGGCCGGGCGGGAGGTGAGCGGCGGGACGCTTTCCAATACGCTTCAGACGATGAAAAAGCGCGGCATGGTCAAGAACGGCGGCGGCAAATGGATGCTGCCGAAGACGCGCGCTAGACGCGCTCGCGCCTGAATGTATCGTCGCAAGATTATGGAATGTTATCAGTGGGGAGCATTGAAATCATATAATTAAGCGGTTTCGCATAAATAGATTATGGAACCTACAAATGGCCCAGGCTCACTTTTAGCGCGATCAGGGCCAGAACTTGGCGAAGTCCAGCCGGCCGTTTAATGGGGCGGCATCGGAATGAAGACCGGCGGAATGCCGGGAAAGTTTGAGCGGCGCTTGATCGCGGCGTTGTCGGACCCTTGGGGCTTCAGATAGACATAGAAGCGATTGTTGCGTTCGACGATATCATCCTTCGGTTCGCTGCTGCTGCTGATCAGCATGTCACTTTGAATGCGGACGTGCATGTAGCCGGGGATCAGTTCGGCCCAATCTTTGACATCGGCCTGAAACACCACTGAATATTGGCGGGCACCATCGAGTTTCACGACGCTCGAATCCGGCTCCCTCAGAGCGTTCGACGGCACCTCTCGCCAGGTCATCCCGGTCTGCTCGAACACCCGCGCCGGAATGAGCATCACATAAAGGGGGGCATCCGGATTCGAATTCTGCATGTTCAGTGTCGCCCGATACGACCTTCCGTCCGGTTCATAGGTGACATGGACGAGCTCGACATAAAGCCCACCGAAGGCGGCATTCTGAAGCTCCAGAGCCGCCTTTTCGCGCTGGCTGAGGAGGCGTCGCTGATACCAGCCGACGCCGAAGTCGGCGAGAAAGCCGAAACCAACCGCCATGAGCAGAACGAGCAGCACCTTGGACTCCAGAAACCCGAAACCGCTGCGGAACCGGACGTGGACTTCCGTCCGCCTTTGCTGGCGGCGCGATGGCGGGGTCTGCCGGATGCGCTCGCGCAGGCAATCGGACGAGGGCGGCGCCGCTGTGCTCAGGGGGCCTTGATTGACCGCCTCGGCCCCGGCCGGCCGGGATGCGCCGTCAGTGCCTTCGATGGCGGCCAGCGTCTGCCAAAGACTGACGATCAGTTCGTCTTTCTGTGCTTCGGTGAGTATGCCGAGGTCCGGGAGCGGAGGCGGCCGTTTCATGATTGCGCGGCCCATAATGCTGGTGTCATGGGACGATTGCTCCGTCGGCGATTTGCACCACCTGTTCCGCTTTACTGGCAAGTGCGAGATTATGCGTGACAAGGATTAGTGTCGTTCCACGTTCGTGGTTGACGTTCAGAAGCAACGCCATGATCTCGCTCTCTGTCTCAACATCGAGGTCCGAGGTCGGCTCGTCCGCAAGCAGCAGAATAGGATTGTTGATGAGCGCCCGCGCAATCACGGTGCGTCGCTGCTCACCGGCCGACATCTCCGATGGATAGGCGTCAAAATGGGATCCCAGTCCCACCTCCGTCAAAAGCTGTGCAGCCCGGTTATAGGTATCGGCGGTTCCGCTATGGCGGTCGAGGAGAGCGGGAAGCGCCACATTGTCGATCGCCCGCAGCGTCGGCAGCAGGCTCGCAAACTGGAAGATGTAGCCGATGCGCCGATTGCGGAACTGCGCCATAGCGTTATCGTTGAATGACCATATGTCGGCGCCCTCGATAAGGATAGACCCTGCGCTCGGCTGGCTGAGGCCGCCGATCATCGCCATCAAAGAGGATTTGCCCGAGCCCGATCGGCCGATCACCGCAACATAGTGTCGGGCGGCCACATCGAGATCGACGCCGCGCACAGCATCGACCGGACCACGGTCCGTCTGATAGGTTTTTCGCAGCCTGCGGCAGCTCAGCATTGCTCAACCCTCGCCACGGATCAGGTCATAAGGATCGTGGCGGCTTGACCGCCAAGCCGGCGTCAGAGCGCCGATCGCGCCGATCAGGCCGGCGCCAAGGATGCAGGCGGCCGCGACGAGGACCGTGTCCATGCGATCGAGCCAGAGGAAAGGAACACCAATCTCTGTCAGGTAATAGACAAGTGAACGCTCGAACAGACGCAGCAGCAGCATTCCAAACACAACACCGCACAGGCCGCCGCCGCCGGTCGCAACGATAGCTTCGATTAGCACCATGCCGACGATCTGCGAGCGTTTTGCACCGATCGCCTTGAGCAGACCAAGCTCACTGCGACGCTCGGTAACAATTGCTGAGAACAGCACACTCACCATCAACGCAGTGCTCGCGAACATCATCGAAACGAGAGAGATGGCGCCGCCAAGCAGCGCCGTGACGCCTTGACGGATGCCGGTCAGGAGCGAGCCTCCAGCCACCACCTTGGTGCCGGAAAGGTGCGAGAGAAGTGCGAACCGAACCTGCAATTCCGTGGCTCCTGGCGTGAGCTCGATGAGGAAGCCCGAGACTTTCCGTGGCTCGAGCATGGGCGGCGTTTTCCTCGTTTGCTCCCTGATCGCTGGGACAAGTGCCAGCAGCTCTGCCGAGGGCATGAAGATGCCGCGCTCATGGGTTCCGGCTCCGGTTCGACCGAGCTTTGCATAGACTCGGAACGGCTTTCCAAAAAGTGCGATCTCCGAACCGAGCGGCACGTCGCGGGCCGCCCCGAGGATGACGTCGCCAGGCTGCATCGGGCGGCCAAGACGCTCGTTGATCCAAGGCTGGATGGTGAAGTCGTTTCCGGGATCGTAACCGATCAGATCGACGCTTTCGCCTTGGCCGCCGAATTCCGATTGCTCGGTGCGGAAAACACGCTGGGGCGCCGCCCGGCTAATGCCGGTGATGTGCGCCTGGTCAAGCAGATCCGCGTCAAGCACCTCGCCGGTCGGTTCCGCCGTCAAAAGGGCGGCCGTGATGTTGGTGAGCGCATTCTGCGGCACGACCATCAGATCGGCACCGAGCCGGCTGAAACCGACAGCCATGCTGGTCTCGATGCTGCGCATCATGACAACACCCGTGAACACGATGGCGCTGCTGATCGCTACGGCTGCGATGAGCAGGCTCGCGCGCGCCTTGCGGCGACCAATATTCTGCAGCGCGAGGCTGCCGAGCAGCCAGTGTTGGAGCACAGCGCGTCAGGCCTTATCCATCGCACGGAACGCTTTCGCGTTCGCGAACGCAGGCGGCGCCGGTCGTGTTTTCAGAGTCACAGCGTGCACGAGCGGGTGTGTTTCATATGCGCAAGTTCTGTGGGGACTATTACACAGTCGTGGTGGCCGCCCGTACTCGGCAGGATGCCGATCAAAGTGTCGGTCGCCGTCTCAATTACCGCAATGCCGCTCGACAGGCGCTGGAAGCCGCTGAACGGCACCAAGACATATTTGCCGTCATAAGTAAGTGCCGGGGTCTGCAGATCCGGGCCGATGCCTTGGATTTCCTTCAAGATGGTCCAGGTGCTGGTATCGACGACCATGACCCCGCTGGCGGCGGGCGCTGGATGCAGCACCGACAGGTAGAGCTTCTTGGAATCGAGAGAAAAGACCATGTGGAACGGATTGGGGTATTTGCCCCTCCACAACGGGTCCTCGACATGCGCGATCTTCTTCCAATTGCGCGGATCTGGATCTTCCGCCGAGAACACAGAACAGTTGTTCTCCCTGAGATTGTTCATCATGCAGAGGAAGCGGCCGTCGGGCGAAAAACCGATCTCGTGGCCCGGCGAGTGTATCTTGTCGAAGGTGACTTCCCAATGATTCTCTGCCGTTTTGACGACCTCGTATTGATCCTGTGAGCTTGCATTGAATTGCAGGAAAGCGGCCGGCTCGAAATTGCGCTCCGCGTCGAGAATAGCAATGCCGCCGCACAGGCGCACAACCGTTGCCGCCCAGCGCCCGCTTGGATGCCAGATGGTGCCGTCGGCGCCTGTCAGACCAAAAGGATCATCGCCGGGCAAGGTACCTTCCTCGACGAAGAGCTCGCCCATCGGCACCATTTCCCACTCGATCTTCTGACCCTTGGTGCCGAGATAGTCGTATTTTCCGGTCGCCGGATCGGGATAAATCTTGGAGATCTTGAGAACGCCTCCATCCTGCCAGGCACGCGACAAATCGTGCGAGTTTGCCTTCCAATCGAACTTTAGGGCGGCCTTAACCTGCGAGGTTGTCCGGTCAAAGCAGGCAGCGATGTCCTTCTGTCCGTCGGTGACGAAATAGGACTGGGCGTCCTTTGGATTGACCGTGACATGCACGCCCAAGCCAAGCCCCGTCGCTTCGGAGACGTTTTCCATGACCTGCATCTGAGCGCCATCATAGCGGACACGGTAGATATTGAAGCCGGGCGCCGGTTCGGTGATGTTGGTCGGAATGCCGTAGATGAGACAGTTCTTGCCGCCCTGCGTGCTGTTTATGAACTCGAACCCATTGTATGGGTCGGCGCTCGGAAACGCGCAGAGGTGATGCGCAATCGGGTTGTAGTCGCCGTAGTTCCAATACCAGACCGAGGCGAGCACCCGATTGGTGTTGAGGTCGAGCGCATAGCAACCGCCGCCGAGCTTCGTGGGCAGCAGGGCGATCCATTTGCCGAGACTTCTGCCGCCGACATCTCCTTTGGAGTCGATCAGCTCGCGGCTGATGGGGTGACGTTGCGCCTCCGCGACAACCGCATTGCNNNGCGAGGGCGCCGCCTCGGCCCGGACGGCGAGGGCGTGGGCCTGCTTCTCGCGCAGATATTCCTGGAATTCTTCGTGGTCGGACTTGGCGACCTCTTCCCGGCGGGCGATGAAGGCGTCGACCGAGGTTCGTGTTCCGTCCAGAGGAGCGCTCGCCGCTTTGATTGGGGGAGGAAGATCGAGATCAAGTCTTTGCGTGTCCTTGAGCTTCGTAGGCTTCCCGATTTCGTTCATGACCCCTCCCTTGCCNNCCTTCGCCATTACGCGGCGACGCACGCGGCTTTTGAGCGGCTTTCGCCAGCAAGATCTCCTTGGCTCTGTTGATCTGAGCGGCGAGATAATTTGTGCCTCCATGATCCGGATGGACGAGTTGTAGCAGACGGTGGTGGGCGGCACGGATTGTAGCGGCCGTGGCGCCTTGCTCCAGGCCAAGAATTTCCCGCGCCTCCTCGACGCCTATCGAACAATTTTGCTTTGATGACGGCGGCGTCTCTAGCGTGACTGAATTCTGGAGCCCGTCAATCCGCGCGCCGATCTCAGAATAGCCGACGTGCAAAAGATAGTCCTCAAGCACGATGACGGCGCGACGCACCAGTTCTGGGTCGGGCGGCGTCTGACCGGAATTGCCGCTCATCTTATCAAGCGGGCTGCCCTCGGTCCAAATCGGTCGGAACCTTGGCCACAAGAGGATCGCACGCCAGTTGCGCATGGTCGGCACAATCAGCATGCCGGCTCCAAGCGTCATGGCGAACGCCCATTGTTGGTTGAAAAGCAGGACGATGAGACACGGGATCGAGCCGATGGCGAGGAAGAACAGCAGCCATCGGCCCACGCGAACAATGGCGCGCGGATCAGCGTGGACCAGCCAATCGATAAGCTTGATCGTAGAGACCGTAAGCGAGATGACGAGCGCGATTGAACTGATGATCAGCCCAGAGTTCATAGGCGTGGCATCCTTCCCGGGCGAGAAGTCCGCGGACAACACTGGTATGCCGATACCAGATAAAAATAATGGTTGGCCGCAAGCGTTCCGCCCGTCGTATGGGTAAAGAGTCCGATAGATCGGGCGCGGTATCGCACAGTTTACGCCCCCCGCTGATTATCGAGCTTAAAGGAAACGCTTAAAATTCAACGGTGCCTCATCGCTGACCTCTCAACGTCAGCGCACCGTCGGACCAATCAGGCAACTTACAGAAGACGCCCTGGCAGCACACCCAGCCTTATGAGTTTCGCACGCTTTCAAA
>PLUZ01000557.1 GCA_003162995.1 Methylocapsa sp.
ATTTCAGCTTCACGCCGTCGATACGGATGGCGCGACAGTTGTTCGCAAACGTCTCAGACGGGCGGAGGTGCTTTCATTTGTGTCAGGTCTCGCACCGTGCCTGATCGGCATGGAAGCCTGCGCGACATCGCACTTTTGGGCGCGCGAACTCGCAAAGTTCGGGCACACCGTGAAGCTGATGCCTCCGGCTTACGTAAAGCCCTATGTCAAGCGTGGAAAGAACGACGCCACGGATGCGGAGGCGATTTGCGAGGCGGTGAGCCGGCCGAACATGCGGTTTGTCCCGTCAAAAGCGCCGACCAGCAGGCTGTTCTCATGCTGCATCGCACACGGGCGCTGCTGATCCGGCAGCAGACGATGCTGGCGAACGCATTCCGGGCGCATCTTGCCGAGTTCGGGATCGTGGTCGCGCAAGGCATCCGGCATGTGCGGGCTCTAATCGAGAAAGTTTCCGGCGAGGATATCATTGATCTTCCTGTCCTGGCGCGCACGGCACTCCGGCCTCTCGTCGCGCAGCTAATAGAACTCAGGTTACAGATCAAGACAATCGAAAAGGAACTCCTCGCCTGGCATCGGACGAGCCAGGAAAGCCGGCGGTTGGAAACGATCCCCGGAGTGGGGTTTATTGCGGCGACGGCCATTGCCGCAACAGTGACCGATCCTTCGCACTTTAAATCGGGCCGGGAGTTTTCGGCTTGGCTGGGGCTGACCCCACGGCAAAATTCGTCGGGTGGAAAGGACCGTCTTGGCCGCGTGTCGAAGATGGGAAACGGCTATTTGCGTTCTCTCATCGTCGTCGGAGCCACGGCGATGATCCGCTTTGCCCGCGAGAAGGGCGCGGTTAGCGCCCGATGGATCAATGCGCTGCTCGAGAAGAAACCAACTTGTCTTGTCTCGGTTGCGGTCGCTAACAAGACGGCGAGGATCGCCTGGGCATTGCTCGTCAGGAAGGAAGCTTATCGGGTTCCGGTGCCCGTTGCTGCATGAGCGATCGGCTCAGACTCGCCAGAGGATAGAAAAGTTCTTCAGCTTGGGAAGGGTGATTATGGCGTGATGCAGACCGGTCGAGACCGAGGATTGAACAAACCCGAGGCTTTGTCAGAGCATCAAGCTCGTCGACGTGAATGGGATCAATCCGCGGATATCATCAGGGCCAGCGGCCATAGGAGCCGCGCACAAAGATCCTATGAGGGCTTTCGGCGGACATAGTAGCGTGTCTGCCGGTTCATAAGAACTTGGAGAATATTTACGATGACGCAAGCTCCTGGCGCACTCCCCACCCCTACTGTGCTTGATTACTAACGGACGCTCATTCTGGCAATCGAGCTGAGCAACACGAGTTGGGTGCTGGCCGCTCAGATACCTGGCCTGCCGGGCGTTAAAGCTAAGCGCTCCATCGAGCCGACTCCCGAAGCGCTGATGGCGGCCATCGAAGATTATCGCACCCGGGCCGCGAAGGCTGGCCGGAATGTCGAGCGGGTGGTCGCGATCTACGAGGCAGGATGGTCAGGGTTTTGGCTGGCCCGGTGGTTGGCACAATACGGCATCGAGACGCACGTCATTCAACCTTCCAGCGTCCCTGTCGATCGCCGGGCGCGCCGGGCCAAGTCTGATGGGATTGACGCTGAACTCTTGCTGCGGACGTTGCTGGCGTGGTTGCGGGGTGAACCACGTGTGTGCTCGATGGTTCCGATCCCTGCCGAGGCCGATGAAGACGCCCGCCGTCGTGTGCGGGAGCGCGCAGAACTCGTTGCAGAGCGGGTCGGCCTCGTCAATCGCATCAGCGCCGTCCTGGCGACTTTGGGCGTTGGCGAATACAACTCGCTACGGCGAGATCGACGCCAACGTCTCGACGAATTGCGGACGGCTCTCGGGGGTTCATTGCCTACGCATGCTCGCGCGAAGATCGTCCGCATGCTTGATCGTCTGGAATTGCTGCTGATCCAGATCACGGAACTTGAAAAATCGCGCGACGCAGTGCTCGAAGACAAGAACCCTGACAAGGCGGCAAGCATGATCCAACAACTTGCCAAATTACGCGGCGTCGGATTGCAGAGCGCCACCTTGCTGGTGCGCAAGGGGTTCGTGCGCGAATTCGCCAACGGCACAAAGCATCGGCAAGGCCGGGAACGTGCGGTTGCGGACCCTGATGGTCGAATTGGCGTGGCTCTGGCAGCGATATCAGCCAGACTCTGCTCAGGTCAGTTGGTTCCGTGAGCGCGTCAGCGGCACAGGTCGCCGGATGCGCAAGGTGATGGTTGTGGCGCTGGCACGGAAGCTGTTGATCGCCTTGTGGCGGTTGGCGACCCAAGGCGTTGTCCCGGAGGGCGCGGTCATGAAGCCCGCGACTTAACCCTTCCCAAAGACTGCGCCCGAGAGCCGCACGACGGCCCGGGCACACGGATCCAAGGAGGCGTCGCCGTTGTCCGGCCTGGTGCCTGCGCATCGTCTTAAAGAGTGGCGCCGCCCTCCTGGAGCTCTCCCGTCCCGAATGCGGGATCGTGGTGGGGACTCAGTCCCGCCGGACGTGAGGTTTGCAGGGAAGACCTGTGTTGATGGGAGCTCCGCCTTGGTCGATCAAATCAACCGCGCCACAGTGGCACAATCCGGGGAGCCTCGAAATGAAGTAGCTTGACGCAAGCGCCCTCATATGTGGACGGCCCTCCAT